>NZ_JBQHST010000023.1:0-36557 GCF_052066095.1 Collinsella sp. HCP28S3_B9 | reverse complement strand
ATCGTGGCGCGGTTGAACTCCGACCCTGACAGACTGCTCGATGGCGACGATTTGAGTCCTGGCGAACTCCGCAAACTCATGCTTGCTGAACAGCTTGTTACGAATCCCAACTTCCTCGTACTCGACGAGCCTACGAATCATCTTGATGTGGGCTCTATTGAGGCGCTGCAGGAAATGCTGAGCGGTTTCTCTGGCGCGTTACTGTTGGTTACGCATGATAGACAGCTGTCGGAGGCAGTCACGCAGATTGGCTGGGAAACTATTCAAGGTGAAAGCCTGATGAGATTGC
The DNA here is from genome assembly GCF_052066095.1 of Collinsella sp. HCP28S3_B9. Lineage (NCBI taxonomy): Bacteria > Bacillati > Actinomycetota > Coriobacteriia > Coriobacteriales > Coriobacteriaceae > Collinsella > Collinsella sp. HCP28S3_B9. Next base: position 36,268 of record NZ_JBQHST010000023.1, on the reverse strand, counting down.
TGGTCGTCTAAACAATGGGTTTTATAAAAGAGCCTTGTCGGGCGGATTTGCAGCTTCAGTTTGCAATTATTGTTTAACTCCGCGTGGGAAGTCGCAAGCGGCTTGCTCGTGACGACAACGACTATTGCCAAAGGGTGGAACAAATAAGGACTCATAGAAATCCTTGGTCGGTGTGCTAACGTGATTACAGTGAGTAAGTAAGTCTTCAATAACACTAAGCCATTACATAATAAAACCTCGACCTGCGAAATCTGTACTCGCGGTGCGAATGACGACCTAACCTTAAACTTTAGCTTGAACTTAGCTATAATGCGCTACGTTCCCGCCAGGCTGTGGTTGCGGACGGGCAATGCGCCCATCCAAGTCCAAGACAGACGCGGTCAAAGGGATCCACGTAAGCGACCGCGTGCGCGCGGCGCGATCATGGCGCGTCCTAGATGTAAGCCGTACCGTCCGTTCTACTTTCTTTGGGGCAATACCGCCTCGCGGGCGAGCGGGCCAGTCGTGAAGGTGGCTGCGGCCTCCCGAGCAAACGCCCCGGTGCGCAAGTGTGGGGTCAAATACCAGGTCAGCTGGTGGGAACAACCCGATATTCCGTGCAGGGCACGGATCGTATACGACACAGAAGGCAGGGTAGCGGACATGGTGAGGGGCAGCTTGATGCATGCAGCTCGGTTGGGTGCTGGGACCGCGGCGGTCATTGCCGTTTTGGGCCTGAGTGGATGCGCGTTCAATCCACTGTCCACGTTCACGACGCCCACGATCGACCAGATCGAGCGCGAGACCGTTACCCCCACGGTATCGGACGATGCCCTGGTCACGCCGGGAACCCTGACGGTCGCCCTCGATACTTCCGATGCCCCGCAAGCCATGCAGGATGCCGACGGAAACCTCACGGGCTATGCGGTCGATGCCGCTCGTGCCCTCGCATGCCGCATGGGTCTCAAGGTCGCCTTTGTCGATGCGTCCTCGGCCGATTCCGCGCTCAGCGATAAAAAGGCCGATATCTTCATTGGCGACGTCAGCTCTACGGACGGCGATATCAGCTCGCTTGGCACCTGTCTGTACGACGCCCCCGCCGTATTCGGCAAGAGCACTGACGGCGAGTCGTTGAGCGTTTCCACCGAAACGCTTAACACCGCTACCCTGGGCGTTCAGACCTTCTCGGCCTCGCAGGAAGCGCTCGCCAAGCAGGGCATCACGGCCAACCAAAAGACCTTCTCCAACATCAACGAGTGCTTCGAGGCACTCGAGTCGGGCGAGGTCGATTACGTGATCTGTGATTCCACGGCCGGTGGTTACCTCGCGCGCCTGATGAGCCAGATCTCCTGTGTCGGCACGCTCGAGACGCCCTCCACGCTTGGCATCGCAGGCCTTAGCTCTAACGATGAGCTGTGCCGTGCCGTGAGCGATGCCCTCGACGACATCACGGTCGACGGCACGCTCGAGGCGGTCCACTGCGTCTGGTACGGCCAAATGCCCTATGACCTTACCGCCAAGACTGTTTCGGGGGCCAATGTGCAGGCATCCGAATCTACGTCCAACGAGACCGAGTCCTCCGATGGCGACACCTCCGATAACAACGGCGACAGCCCGTCGTCTAGCCAGGAGGGCGCCATCACCGACGATGACATCAACAAGCTCAATAGCTAGTTATTGGTAGGGGTGGCGCCTGCCATACATTGAACAAGACGCTTCTTCACGGTTTCAACACGCATGGCCGGGTCTCCCCAATAGGGGAGCCCGGCTTTTCAATTTTAATAAAACAAGCAGCTCAAGGGCAATTTCCAGGAGAAAAAACAACTCCGCCGACGCCCTCATATAGCGCACTTTGCCGCGGAAAAGTGCGAGACTTCGGTATGCGGTATCAAGCAGTCGTTATTCGGGCCTTTGGGAATTCGGGTGATTAAATGCACGGCAATGGGTACATAGCCAGTACAGTAAGTCCCCGAGGCAGATTGGAGCCACGTATGGATATCAAGGTTTCTGGACGCAAGACGACGGTAACCGATGCTCTGCGTGCGCATGTGGACGAGAAGATCGGCGAGGCGCTCAAGGTTTTCGATATCGAGCCCATGACAGTCGACGTCGTGCTTCGTTATGAGAAGAACCCCTCGAACCCCAACCCGGCAATCGTCGAGGTCACGGTTCGTGCCCGCGGCTCTGTGATTCGCGTCGCCGAGCACGGCGCAGATATGTATGCCGCCATCGATCTCTCCGCCGATAAGGTCACCCGCCAGCTGCGCAAGTTCAAGACCAAGGTTGTGGACAACCGCCAGGGCGGTGCCAGCGCCGCTGATGTCGCACCGGTCGAGCGCGTCGAGGATCTGGCCGACCTGCTGCTGCCCGAGGAGGACGACGACCTGCTCGTCCGCGAGAAGGTCATCGATGTCACCCCGATGACTGAGGAGCAGGCGCTGGTGCAGACCGATCTGCTCGGCCACGACTTCTACGTGTTCGAGAACGCGACGACTGGCCTCATCAATGTGGTGTATCACCGTAAGAATGGTGGATATGGCATCATCAAGCCCCGCATCGAAACACTTGACGAGTAAAATACGTTAACTTGCATGAGTTAACGGTTGGCGGCCATCCCATGCGGGTGGCCGCCTTTTTTACGTAAGGAGTCGCTTTGATGGACAAGGCCGCATCCGCCGGTCATTCGGACCGTTGCCGTATCGTCGTCGATACCTGCTGCGACTTTAACCCCGAGGTCGCCGCGAACCTCGATGTCGATATCTTGGGCTTCCCTTTCATTATCGATGGCGAGGAGCGCACGGACGACATCTGGTCGAGCATGAGCCCTAAGGAGTTCTACGACCGCATGCGCGCCGGTGCCCGCGTGTCCACCTCGGCTGTGTCGCTCGGTCGCTATATCGAGTTCTTTACCGAGTGCGCCAAAGAGGGCACGCCCACGGTTTACCTGTGCTTTACCTCGGCGCTGTCGTCGAGCTACAACTCCGCGTGCCAGGCGGCAGATGCCGTGCGCGCCGAGTATCCCAACTTTGAGCTCTACGTGGTCGACAACGCTCTGCCCTGCGCGACCGGCGAGCTCCTGGCGCTTGAGGCCGTGCGCCAGCGTTCGGCGGGACTGACTGCCAAGCAGCTGGTCGATTGGGCAAACGAGGCCAAGACCTACGTGCACGGCTACTTTACGCTCGAGAGCTTCGATGCGCTGGCTGCCGGCGGCCGCATTCCGCCCGCGGCGGCGCAGCTCACGGCAAAGCTCGACGTCAAGCCCGAGCTCTCCTACGACCTTGCCGGCTCGCTGTCGCTGATCGGCGTCAACCGCGGCCGCAAGAAGGCGCTCAAGTCCATCCTCAAGTCGTTCCGCGAGAACTACGTGCCCGATCGCACCATGCCCATCGCCATCATGACGGCCGATGCCGAAAAGGACGGCGACTGGCTCGAAGCCGCCATCCGCAAGGAGGAGGGCTGCGCCGACGTCACGATCATTCGCAGCTCCGTGGGCCCCACCATCGGCTCGCACGTGGGCCCCGGCATGGTGGCCTGCGCGTTTTGGGGCAAGAACCGCACCGACAAGGCGTCGCTTTCCGACCGCATCGCCCGCCGCGTGCGCGGCCAGTAGACAAGCGCTGCGTCCGTAATCGCCCTCGACTCACAGCCCAAACGCTGGCAACGAGTATTCAACCTGGTAATAACACCCAACCCAAAAGGAAAGGTTTCATGGCAAACAAGCTCTCTGTCGCATTTATCGGCACCGGAATCATGGGTGCCCCTATCGCCGGCCACATTCTGGACGCTGGCTATCCCGTCACGGTCAACAACCGCACCAAGTCCAAGGCTGCAGCGCTTGTTGAGCGCGGTGCCGTCTGGGCCGATACGCCGGCAGATGCCGCGGCGAACGCCGACGTCGTCTTTACCATGGTGGGCTATCCCTCCGAGGTCGAGGAGCTCTACCTGGCGGGCGACGGTCTGCTCGCGTGCACTAAGCCCGGTGCGGTCCTGATCGATCTCACCACGAGCTCGCCCGAGCTGGCGCGCGACATTGCCGAGGCCGCCCAGGTTTCCGGCCGCATGGCGTTTGACTGCCCCGTCACCGGCGGCGAGTCGGGTGCTATCGCCGGCACGCTTACGGCTATCGTGGGCGCTACCGAGAACGACATTGCCCCGGTCCGCGATATCCTTTCCACCTTTGCGGCAACCATCTGCTGCTTCGATGGCGCCGGCAAGGGCCAGGCTGCCAAGCTTGCCAACCAGGTGTCGCTGGGCGCCTGCATGGTTGGCATGGCCGATGCGCTGGCGTTTGCCGAGCTGAGCGGCCTTGATATGGAGAAGACCCGTCAGATGATCCTGGGCGGCACCGGCAAGTCCGGTGCCATGGAGAGCCTGGCGCCCAAGGCGCTCGACGGCGACTACAAGCCCGGTTTTATGGTGGAGCACTTCATCAAGGACCTGCGCTTGGCGCTCGCCTATGCCGACGACCGCGAGCTTGCGCTGCCCGGCGCCGACGTGGCCTTTACGCTCTATGACATGCTCGACGCCATCGGTGGTGCCAAGCTGGGTACCCAGGCCATCAATGTCCTCTATAAGGAGGAGGCCGACGCCATTGCCGCCGGTCTGGACTGGTCGCAGTATCGTCCCGAGGAGCATGGTGCTCATGAGGAAGGCTGTGGTTGCGGCGAGCATGGCGACGACCACGAGTGCGGTTGTGGCCACCACCATGGCGAGGACCACGAGTGCTGCGGCGGCCACGGCCATGACGACGGCCACGAGTGCTGCTGCGGCCACCATCACGAGGAGTAGCGCCCATGAGCTGGACGTTCGTGGTGCTCGCACTAGTGCTCTTTCTCTTTGCGATCTACATTGGCTTTTTGTGCGGCCAGTGGGCGTGCGAAAAGCGCGTCGTCACCAAGCGCGACTACTGGATTGCCAACTTTGCAGGGGCGGCGGCAGTCGTCCTGCTGACCTGGGTGTTCTCGCTGTTCCCGCTGGTGCAGTTTGCGCCGATCGGCTGGCTTGGCGGCTTTATCGCCGGCCTTAAGATGAGCTTTGGCGAGTCCGTTGGTCCGTGGCGCAAGCACGATGAGGTCTTTAACGTCAACCAGGCTCATCGCGCCGCCGCCGACGCAGGCGACGCCGAGGAGCGCCGCCGCGCGCGTCGCAATGGCGCGGCTGACCGACAGCTCATCTCGGTCACCGATGACAGCAAGGGTGCTGGCAGGCACACTAAGAAATAGTAAGAAGAGGTAACTATGGCAGAAAACAAAGACGAACAGCTCACCGACGAGGAGCTGGAACAGCTTCAGCTGGCAGAGGAGAACGAGAACACCGTCGACCGCTTGGTCCAGGAGCTCGGCTGCCCCACGCGCCGTATCCGCCAGTTTGCCGCCCGCGTGCTGCACCTGCTTGCCGAGCGCGATCCGCAGCGCGTCGTGCCCTGCGTGCCCGCGCTGATCGAGGCGCTCGACCGCCCCGAGGCTCAGACTCGCTGGGAGGCCCTCGATGCCCTGGCGGCGCTCGCCACCACCTGCCCCGACCAGCTGGGCGATGCCTTTGAGGGCGCCGAGACCGCACTGTTTGACGAGATTTCCTCCACGCTGCGCTATGCCGCCTTCCGCCTGCTGTGCGTGTGGGGTGCCACGAGCGTCGAGCGTTCGCGCGAGGCTTGGCCCATCCTGGACGAGGCCATCCAGTGCTACCACGGTGACCTCGAGTATCGCGATATGCTCGGCTGCCTGTACGAGTTTGGCAAAGGCGAGATCGATGCCGAGATCGCCGAGAAGCTTGCGCTGCGCCTTAAGTTCGATGCCGAGAACGGCAAGGGCAGCTATCTCAAGGCCCGTTCGAGCGAGATTTGCGAAATGCTTGTTAAACGTTTTGGCCTGGATCTCTCCAAAAAGAAGAAGCGTGCTAGCGTTAAAAAATCTGACGACGCCGAAGACGAGGAGTAACAGATTATGGCGCACGATGTAGTCCTGATTCCCGGTGACGGTATCGGTTCCGAGATTACGCAGGCCATGCGCCGCGTGGTCGAGGCCGCCGGTGTCCAGATCAATTGGAACGTCCAGGAGGCCGGTGCCGGCGTCATGGACGAGTTTGGCACGCCGCTGCCCCAGCATGTGCTCGATGCCGTCGCCCAGACCAAAGTTGCCATCAAGGGCCCCATCACCACGCCGGTCGGTACGGGGTTCCGCAGCGTCAACGTTGCCCTGCGTAAGTACTTCGACCTGTACGCCTGCGTGCGCCCCTGCCTGTCGCAACCGGGCGATGGCTCGCGCTTCCGCGATGTCGACCTGGTTATCGTGCGCGAGAACACCGAGGACCTCTACGCTGGTATTGAGTTCGACGAAGGCGCTGCCGAGGTCGAGGAGCTTTCACAGCTTGTCGAGCGCTCGGGTCAGAAAACCTTCGCCGCGGATTCCGCCATCTCGATCAAGCCCATCTCCATCGCCAAGAGCCGCCGTATTGTGGAGTACGCCTTTGAGTATGCTCGCCGCTGCGGCCGCAAAAAGGTGACGGCCGTGCATAAGGCCAACATCATGAAGGCGACTGACGGCCTGTTCCTGCGCGTGGCTCGCGAGGTGGCTGCCAACTATCCCGATATCGAGTTCAACGACAAGATCGTCGACGCCACCTGCATGGGTCTGGTTCAGAACCCCAACGACTTCGATGTTCTGGTCCTGCCCAATTTGTATGGCGACATTGTCAGCGACTTGTGCGCCGGTCTTGTAGGCGGCCTTGGCATGGCCCCCGGCTCCAATATCGGAGCCGACTGTGCCATCTTTGAGGCCACGCATGGCTCCGCGCCCGATATCGCTGGCCTGGATATCGCTAACCCCACGGCCGAGATTCTGTCCGCGGCTATGATGCTCGATCACCTGGGCGAGAACGACGCTGCCAATCGCATTCGCGCCGCCGTATCTGCCACGCTCGACGAGGGCGAGCAGGTTACCGGTGACGTGCGTCGTGCCCAGACCGGCTCCATTGAGGGCGCCGTGGGCACGCAGGCCTTTGCCGATGCCGTTATCGCGCATCTTGCCTAAGGGGATACGGCTTTCAAACGCCTAAGCGGTACTTATGCGTTTGCGGATAACCTGAGAATGAATACGCCCGGCGCTCTGTCGGGCGTATTCTATTGAGGACTATGTTTCTTAACAAGGAGTAACTGATATGGGTCTGATTCAAAAGAAGGACGAAAAGGACGAGATCGACGGCATCCAGATCATCGAGCGCGGCGAAGGCCCCGACGGTGACGAGGACGAGAAGATCGATCTGGTCGCAGGTACGTCTGCCGAGCACATTGCTGCCGGCACGACCGCCGAGGAGGAGGACGCCCGCCTGGAGGCTCAGATTGCCGCGGATGCCGCCGACGAGAACCTCATGCCTGAGGAGCAGGACGAGGACGATGACTCCGACGTGGACGACAGCGCATCCAAGCACAAGAAGACGATGATTGCCGCCTTTGTGGTCGCCATCGTGATCGCTGCTGTGGTCGGCTTCTTTATTGGCAACGGTGGTTTTGGCGGCAAGGGCGTCGGCTCGGCGACCCTCACCGAGGACCAGCTCGATTCGACCGTGGCAAGCTACAGCTACAACGGCAAGAAGAGCGACATCACCGCGCGCGAGGCCATCGAGAGCCAGTACAGCCTTGATACCGTCAAGGATAGCGATGGCAACTACACCGCTCCCTCTGCCGACGTTATCCTGTCCTACGTGCGCAACCAGATTCTGCTGGACGCTGCCGAGGATGAGGGCATCACCGTCTCTTCTAAGGAGATGAAGAAGTACGCCGAGGATTCTATCGGCACTTCGGACTACAAGACCATGGCCACGCAGTATGGCGTGTCCAAGGACCAGGCCAAGCAGATCGTCCGCCAGTCCGCGACGCTGCAGAAGCTCTACAAGAAGAAGGTGGGCGATAGCTCCGCAAGCATGCCGATCGCTCCGACCGAGCCTTCTGACGGCAACGAGGACACCGCGAGCAAGGACTACGCCGATTACATCATCAACCTTGCCGGTGACGAGTGGGATAGCAAGAAGGGTACCTGGAAGGACGCCGATAGCACCTACGCTAAGGCTTTTGCCGACGATGCCTTTACGGCCGATAGCGCTACCTATAAGCAGGCCATGACCGCCTATTACACCGCCTACCAGCAGTACTCTTCGCAGGCTTCGAGCGCCAGCTCCAAGTGGACCGAGTACGCCAACGGCCTCTACGCCAAGGCCAATATCAGCATCTACGGCCTGTTTGCGTAAAGATTGCCTGAGCCTTCGAGTACGAAGCCGAAATATCTGATGAAGCCCCCTAGAACGGACATCGTTCTAGGGGGCTTTTTGCGTTGGAGGGCTATCTATTGAGACGGAAAGGGCAGATTGAATGATCGCGCACGTGCTTCATCGGGTCTCCCTAATTCATCTGGGAAAACAACTGCAAACGATTGCAAGTTACCGGTGAACGGTCGAAAACGACCGCTCGCCGATAATCTCAAAACTGGTTCAGACTGGTATTAAGTCAAAAAGACCAATTCACATATCTTCACAATGACCTGCAATTTTTCTACAAGCTATTTTTAGCCGCCCTGCGTTGTTTAGACACAGGAAAAGATCCGATCTTTTGCCAAAGCATTTCGAAACGGTTTCAAAACCGCAGGTAGATGTGTTAACGACCGGTAAACGGTCGAAATATCACCGTGAGCGGTGCAAAAACGTTTTACTGTATGAATCAACGAAAGCGACCTCTTCTGGGGTGATATAGTGACAACAACACGTCACGTGGTTACTACCAGTTGAGAAACCACTGGTCTTCAAAGAACGCTTTCTAAGAAGCTTTAAGGGCGAGCGCCCGCTGGCTTTCGAAATTCATCGGACTCAGATCGTACACACCTTCGGAAGGGAAATTTGAATGGTTGGCTTTATTCTTACCGGTCATGGACAGTTCGCACCCGGCCTTGCAAGCGCTATCGCTATGGTTGCCGGTGACCAGCCCGCTTTTACCGTCGTTCCTTTTGAGGGCGACCAGGCTGCTTCCTACGGTGAGGATCTCCGCGCCGCTATTACCGCCATGCGCGAGGAGTGCGATGGCGTGCTCGTCTTTACCGACCTGCTTGGCGGCACCCCGTTTAACCAGTCGATGATGATTGCCCAGGATGTCGACAACGTCGAGGTTCTGACCGGCACCAACCTCCCCATGGTTATTGAGCTTCTGTTCCTCCGCGGCAATGCCACGCTCGCCGAGCTTGGCGAGCAGGCAGTGACCGTTGGCCAGACGGGCATCACCGCCCAGACGGTCGCATCCGTTGCCGGCTCCGACGAAGAGGATATCTTCGGCGACGAGGACGGCATCTAATGGCCGATTTCGGAGCCAACGTCCTGAGCTCCTCGGTCGCCCTTTTAGGCCTGCTTGTCATCATGGGCTTGATTTACACCATCTGGTCGCAAATCAACATGAAGAAGAAGCAGAAGTACTTCAAGGAGCTGCACGCCGAGCTCAAGCCGGGTCAGGAGGTTCTTTTCGCCGGCGGTATCTACGGAACCGTCAAGGGCATCGAAGGCGAAAAGGTCCAGATCAAAGTCCGATCCGGAGCCGTCGTAGATGTTTCGCGTTACGCGATTCAGGAGATCAAGTAACTGTCGTCAGCAAATAACGAAAGGAAGCTGATCAACATGGCAGAACCCAACATTCTTCTTACCCGCATCGATAACCGACTGATTCATGGTCAGGTTGCCACCCAGTGGAACTCCACTCTGGGCTCCAACCTCATCCTCGTCGCCAACGACGACGTGTCAACCAATACCATGCGCCAGAACCTCATGAAGATGGCCGCTCCCGCCGGCGTCGCTACGCGTTTCTTCTCCCTGCAGAAGACCATCGACGTCATCGGCAAGGCGAGCCCGCGCCAGAAGATCTTCATCGTGGCCGAAACACCGGAAGACGTGCTTACGCTCGTCAAGGGCGGTGTGCCTATAAAGAAGGTAAACATCGGCAACATGCACATGTCGGAAGGAAAGCGCCAAGTCGCCACCTCCGTCGCAGTTAACGACGAGGATGTCGCTGCGTTTAAAGAGCTGCAGGAATTGGGGGTGGAGCTGGAGATCAGGCGCGTTCCGAGCACGCCTGTTGAGGACACGAGCAAGCTCTTCTCGTAATCCTCGTGATCCACATTGTCAGGAGTGAAACCCTGACGTTCTGTACGTGATATCAAAAGTGCGTACATGCATTTTGAAAGGAGGAGCAAGATGGAATACTCGATCATCCAGGTCGCTCTGGTCTTCATCGTCACGTTCGTCGCGGCAATCGACCAGTTCAACTTCCTCGAGTCTCTCTATCAGCCCATCGTCACCGGCGCCGTCATCGGTCTTATCCTTGGCGACCTCAACACCGGTCTTCTCGTGGGTGGTACCTATCAGCTCATGACGATCGGCAACATGCCGATCGGAGGCGCTCAGCCGCCTAACGCCGTCATCGGCGGCATCATGGCAGCCATTCTCGCAATCGCCACGGGCCTCGAGCCCAACGCGGCAGTCGGCCTTGCCATTCCGTTCGCTCTGCTTGGTCAGCTCGGCGTTACCCTGGTCTTCACGCTTATGTCGCCGCTCATGTCCTCCGCGGACAACATGGCTCACAACGCTGACACCAAGGGTATCGAGCGTCTGAACTACTTCGCCATGGCTCTGCTCGGCCTGATCTTCGCTATCGTCGTCACCCTGTTCTTCATCGCTGGCGCTACCATCGGTCAGACCATCGCTTCCGCCATCCCGGCTTGGCTGCAGACCGGTCTCTCCGCTGCAGGCGGCATGATGCGCTTCGTCGGCTTCGCCGTCCTGCTCAAGGTTATGATGAACCGCGATATGTGGGGCTTCTTCCTCATGGGCTTTGGCCTCGCGATCATCACCGTTGCCAACGATTCTCTGGCAACTCCTGCCCTGCTCATCCTCGCTCTCATCGGCTTCGGCATCGCTTTCTGGGACTTCCAGCAGCAGACCGAGCTGAAGGGTGCAGCTGTTTCTGACGGAGGTGACTTCGAAGATGGCATCTAATGAGTATGTGATCCCGGAGCACTACGAGGATCTCACTCCTGCTCCGCAGCTCGACCAGAAGACCCTCAACAAGATGGCTTGGCGCTCCTGCTTCCTGCAGGCCTCGTTCAACTACGAGCGTATGCAGGCCGCTGGCTGGCTCTACTCCATCATCCCCGGTCTGGAGAAGATCCACACCAACAAGAACGACCTCGCGGCTTCCATGAGCCACAACCTGGAGTTCTTCAACACTCACCCGTTCCTCGTCACCTTTGTTATGGGCATCGTGCTTTCGCTCGAGCAGAACAAGGTTGACATCCCCACGATTCGCGCCGTCCGCGTCGCCGCAATGGGCCCGCTCGGTGGTATCGGTGACGCCCTGTTCTGGCTGACGCTCGTGCCTATCACGGCTGGCATCACCTCCAACATGGCCATCAACGGCAACGCCGCTGCGCCGATCATCTTCCTGGTGATCTTCAACGCCGTCCAGTTCGCACTGCGCTTCTGGCTCATGAACTGGTCCTACAAGCTTGGCACCAGCGCTATTGACGCTCTGACCGCCAACATGCAGGCCTTCACGCGCGCCGCTTCCATCATGGGCGTCTTCGTCGTCGGTTGCCTGGTCGTCACCATGGGTGGCACCCAGATCAACCTCCAGATTCCCAACGGCACCACCCGTGGCCTCTCCGCTACTACCGTGATCGTCTCCGAGAAGGAGGCCGAGAACTTCACCGGTATGGAGGGCATCGATACCGAGACCGCTGAGGCCGGTACCATCGCCATGACCGATAAGGACGGCAACGCCCTCACCGCTTCCGATGCCGACGGCAACGCTGTCGAGTGCGGCGTCACCGATCTGGGCAACGGCATGGAGTCCGTGACCTACGGCACCGTTACCGAGGATCCGGTCAACTTCTCTGTTGCCGACACCCTCAACACCATCGTCCCGAAGCTCGTCCCGCTTATGCTTACGCTGCTGCTTTACTACATGTTCGCTAAGCACAGCTGGACCCCGACCAAGGGCATTCTGCTGCTCTTCGTCCTGGGCATCCTGGGCGCTGGCCCGCTTGGTCTCTGGCCGAGCATCTGGTAAGGCTCTAGCTTGAGGGGTGTGTCCCTACGCGGCTCACACCCCGACCCCTTAAGCCATGTGTATGTTAAAAGCCGCGTGCTCGAAAGAGCGCGCGGCTTTTGTTTTCTTGATGATTCGGATGTGGCAGACAGATAATGTTAACCACCCAAGGTAGTAGCCGAGTTTGAGAAAATGGGAGGATAGGATGGCGATCGGGGCGCGTAAGCAACCGCTGTACGATCAGCTGGTCGATATTCTGACCGAAAAGATTGACCATGAATATCGTGCCGGTGACATGATTCCTTCCGAGCGCGAACTTTCGGAGCGCTATGGTCTCTCGCGCACCACGGTACGCCTGGCTCTGCAGGAACTGGAGCGTTTAGGATTGGTGGTTCGGCAGCACGGTCGCGGTACCTTTGTGACCGACCGTTCGGCAAAGGCAACCAATCTTATGCAGTCCTACAGCTTTACCGAACAGATGCGTGCGATGGGTCGTGACCCCGAGACCACGATTCTCGAGTTTTGCGAGATGGAGGCCGATAAGAATCTAGCCGAGCATATGGGATTGCATATCGGTGATCGCGTTTTTAAGCTCAAGCGCCTTCGTTCTGCCGACAACATGCCCATGATGGTCGAACGCAGCTATCTGCCGGTTCGTCAATTTCTGTCCCTAAAGCGACCACTGCTGGAGAGTAAGCCGCTTTACGATGTGATTGAGCAGGACTTTCAGCAAAAGATTCGCGTGGCCGAAGAGGAGTTCTATGCGAGCATAGCCCGTCCCACCGATGCCCACCTTTTGGCAATTGTCGAGGGATCGCCTGTGCTCGATTTGGTCAGGACTACGTATAACGAGTCAAACGAGGTTGTGGAGTATACGCTCTCGGTTGCTCGTGCCGATCAGTTTAAATACAAGGTTTACCACCAGCGTAGCAACTAGTGTTCGCATCGTTTTCATATGGTGATTCCTTGCAGTTAACTGGTTACTACCAGATAACCAACCGAAGTGTATAATTGCACGTCAGAGGATTACTTCTAGAGAGAGGTATTAGAAATGTTCGAGAAGAGTGTCGAGGAGCTCACCGAGCTCGGCGCCCAGATCACCACGGCCGAGATTGCTCAGCAGCCCGAGCTTTGGCGTGATACGCTCAACATCTATCGTGAGAACAAGGAGGCCATCGAGGCCTTTCTGGCCGAGGCTCGCGCTATGGGCGAGGGCCGTCTGTCCGTTGTCTTCACCGGTGCCGGTACGTCTGACTACGTTGGCGATACCTGCGCCCCGTACCTGCGTCACGCTGGCAACACTGATCTCTACGACTTTAAGCCCATTGCCACGACCGACATCGTGAGCGCCCCGCGCGACTTCCTGCGTGCCGAGGATCCCACGCTCGTGGTTTCCTTTGCCCGCTCTGGCAACAGCCCCGAGAGCCTTGCCGCCGTTGCCGTTGCCAAGGAGCTTGTCCACAACGTCAAATTCCTCAACATCACCTGCGCTCCTGAGGGCAAGCTCGCCGTCGAGTCTGCTGATGATCCCAACGCGCTGACGCTGCTCATTCCGCGCGCCAACGACAAGGGCTTCGCCATGACCGGTTCTTATTCCTGCATGACCCTGCTCGCCACCCTTATTTTCGACACTGCCTCTGACGAGCAGAAGGCCGAGTGGGTCGAGACCATCGCCAAGATGGGCGAGGAGGTCATCTCCCGTGAGCCCGAGGTCGCCGATTACCTCGCTGGAGACTTCAACCGCGTGACCTACTTGGGTTCTGGCTCCTTCGGTGGCCTTGCCCAGGAGAGCCAGCTCAAGATCCTCGAGCTCGCTCACGGCCTGGTCGCCACTTCTTACGACACTTCCATGGGCTATCGTCACGGACCCAAGTCTTTCGTCGATGACAAGACCCTCGTGTTCGTGTTCGTCAACAACGACGCCTACACCCGTCAGTACGACATCGACATCCTCAATGAGATCGGTGGCGACGATATTGCTCAGCACACCGTTGCCGTTCAGCAGGATGGCGCTACTGTCTACGAGGGTGAGTCCTTCACCTTTAAGGGCTACGAGGCACTTCCCGAGGGCTACCTTGCTCTGCCGTTCGTGATGTTTGCTCAGGCTATCAGCCTGCTTAACTCCGTGCGCGTGGGCAACACGCCCGACACGCCGAGCCCCACCGGCACGGTCAACCGCGTGGTCAAGGGCGTGACGATTCACCCCTTCACCGCTTAATCGCGTCCCCCTGTAAGGGCGCCCGTCCGCTCATAACGGCGGGCGGGCGCTTTTTGTTTTACGTGAGCTGGGTATAAACATCACCACAGTTAACTGCTTTAGAAGTAAGGAGTACATATGAGCACGTACGCAATTAAGGCTGACAAGTTCTTCTTGCCGGCAGGCCCGCAACTGGGCGGCTATCTCATGGTCGAGGACGGCGTCTTTGGCGCTTGGCAGGCCGACGAGCCCTCCTGCGAGATCAAGGACTACACGGGATCGTGGATCGCGCCGGGCATGGTCGACACCCACATCCATGGCTTCTATAACCATTCGACTACCGATAACGATCCCGAGGGCATCGATATCAGCTCGACCGAGCTCGCCCGTCGTGGCACCACCAGCTGGCTGCCCACGACGTTCACCGATGGCGTCGAGCAGATCAAGGACGCCTGCGCCGCCATCGCTCAGGCGGACGAGGGCCGTGGCCCCGACTTCTGCGGTGCTCGCATTCAGGGCATCTACCTGGAGGGCCCTTTCTTTACCATGAAGCACGTGGGCGCGCAGAACCCCGCTTATCTTATCGATCCCTCCGAGGAGGTCTTCGATCAGTGGCAGGAGGCTGCGGGTGGTCGCATCGTTAAGAGCGCCATGGCAGCCGAGCACGACGGTGCCGCTGCTTATGCGGCTGCTCTGAACGCCAAGGGTGTGGTGACCAGCATCGGTCACTCCGACGCCACCTACGATGAGTGCATCGCCGCCATCAACGCCGGTGCCAGCTGCTTTACGCATACCTATAACGGCCAGCGCGGACTGCATCACCGTGAGCCCGGTGTTGTGGGTGCTGCCATGTCCACGCCCGAGACCTACGCCGAGATCATCTGTGACGGCAAGCACGTAAACCCTGGCGCTATCAAGGCGCTGCTGCAGGCAAAGGGCTGGCAGCATACGGTGCTCATCACCGACTGCCTGGGTTGTGGCGGCATGCCCGAGGGCAGCTACACCAGTGGCGGCATGGACGTCATCATGAAGGACAACCTGTGCTGGCTCGCCGACGGCAAGAGCATTGCCGGCTCGGTGCTCACGCTTGCCCAGGGCGTTAAGAACATCGTCGACTGGGGCATTGCCAGTGCCGATATCGCCATTCGCATGGCAACCGAGGTGCCGGCACGCTCAGTGCACATCGAGGATAAGTGCGGCAGCATCATGCCGGGTCGCGACGCCGACTTTGTCGTGTTCGACCATGAGCTCACCCTCGTCGAGACGTATGTTGGCGGTCAGAGCGTCGGTAACGCCTTTACCGAGTAACGATAGAAAAAGACGGCGGGCCCGAATCTGCTCGGACCCGCCGCATGGGTTAAACGCTCAAAAGTACCTTCACAGTTACAGCTTGTTAGCGATCTTCTTTACCGTGCGCTTAACGCCGGCCACCAGGCCTCCTGCAGGATGCTCCTTCTCGTATGCTAGGCGCTTCTCGCGCTTGGCGTACTCTTCGACGATGATGTCGCCATACTCGTCTTCGATCTTGTCGAAGAAGTCGACGGCGCCCTTAATTTCCTCAGCGGTCGGGTGTCCCTTTTGGACACCGCCGGTGAGTTTGAACGGCCCCCACGTATCAAAGCCGGGGCAGCCGTAGACACCCATAAAGATGGCCTGCCTCATGCGGCAGATGCCATCGATATCCTTGCCGTACCACTTGTTTTTGCCACCGTAGGTCATAAGGCCAAACACCTTGTCCTGCGGCTGCAGCACGTTAGTGAGCACGCGTGCCATATCCTTGTCGATCTCGGAGTAATAGATGCCCGTGGCGACACCGATCAGATGATATTCGTGCAGGTTTGGATACTCGTTTTTGCCGAGCGCCTTGACGTCGAGGGTATCGATCTCGGGGTGTGCCTCGACGATGGCGTCCACGAGCTTTTTCGTATTGCCGTGATGGCGCGAGGCGTAGAGGATGATGGTTCGCATAAGAAGGCCTTCCAGCTGTAATTGCATCAATGTCTGTATGGTACCCCGTTGCATGGCTGGGATACCGGACACATCGTTGAGCGTGCGGGTTTGTCCTTTGGTCAGGGCCGAGACGGATACTTGCGAGCAAAAGCAGTTGTTCGAAAGGATGGGCAATGGTATACGCTCTCTCCAACGATTCGATTTCCATTAAGGTGTCCACGGCTGGTGGTTCGTTTACCTCGATTGAGGCCGGAGGCCGCGAGTACTTGTGGCAGGGCGATCCCGCCGTGTGGTCCGGCCAGGCACCGATTTGCTTCCCGATTTGCGGAGGCCTGCGCGATGGCAGCGCCATGACGTTTGCCGGGCATCATGTAAAGCTCGCTCGCCACGGGTTTGCGCGCAAACAGGAGTGGAAGCTGCTGAGCCAAAGCGCAAACGAGCTGGCTATGTGCCTGGCTTCGGAGGATAACGCCGCGCTGCTGAGAGATTATCCCTACCCGTTTAAGCTTGTCGCTCGTTATACGCTCGAGGACGCTGCCGTGCGCGTTTCCTATGAGGTGACCAACGAGGGCACCGAGGACATGCCGTTCTTTATCGGTGGACACCCCGGCTTTAGGTGCCCGCTCGACGAGGGCGAGGCCTATACGGACTACGAGTTGCGCTTCGAGAAAGACGAGGCTGCGGAGCTTTGCACCGCCGTACCCTCGACTGGCTTGATTGATGTAGCTAACCGTTCAAAGAACCCCATGGTGGGAAAGACGCTACCCCTGTCGCATGAGCTCTTCGATTTTGCGGAGACCATCTTTGACGTGCTCGAGAGTCGTCAGGTCACGCTTTCCAAGAAGGGCGAGGACAAGGGCGTTCGCTTGAGTTTTGAGGGTTTCCCGTACCTCATCGTGTGGAGTAAGCCCGAGGGCGATTTTGTGGCAGTTGAGCCCTGGGGCGGCCTCTCGACCTGCTCCGATGAGGACGACGTACTTGAGCATAAGCGCGGCTGCCTTGTCGCCAAGCCCAAGGAGACTGTCGTTCGCTCGTTCACGATTGAGATTCTGTAATTCCGTTTTGTCGACTCGTATCGCGAGGCACAAGGAGCCCGCGAGATAAGGAGCTAAAATGATCCTCACCGTTACGATGAACCCGTCTGTCGATACGCGCTATCAGCTCGATGAGCTCATTATCGACGACGTCAACCGTGTGACGCCCGAAAAGACCGCCGGCGGCAAGGGTCTCAACGTGGCCCGTGTGCTGGGCCAGCTGGGCGACGACGTTGTGGCAACCGGTCTGCTCGGTGGCCATATGGGCGCCTATATGGCAGAGCTCATGGATGCCAACGGTATTAACAACGACTTTGTGCCCATCAAAGGCGAGACTCGCATTTGCCTCAACATCCTCCACGCCGGCAACCAGACCGAGCTGCTCGAGAGCGGCCCGACGATTGCCCCCGAGGAGCTGGATGCCTTTACCGCCAAGTTTACCGAGCTGGCTGGCAAGGCCGACGTCGTCACTATTTCGGGTTCGCTGCCCCGCGGCGTCGAGGCGGACTACTATGCCAAGATTACGGGCATTGCCGAGAACGCCGGCGCCAAGGTGCTGCTCGATACTTCGGGCGCTTCGCTTGAGGCTGCCCTCAAGTCCGAGGTCAAGCCCGAGCTGGTCAAGCCTAACCTAACCGAGATCAACGGCTTGTTGGGCACGAGCTTTACCACCGACGATGTGGACGAGCTCCGTGCTGCGCTCGCCTCTGACGCCCGCTTCTCCGATATCCCCTGGGTCGTCGTGTCCATGGGCGCTGCCGGCTCCGTGGGCTTCCACAACGGACGTGCGTTCCGCGCCAAGACCCCCGATATTCCTGCCGTTAACGCTACGGGTTCCGGCGACTCCACTATCGCCGGTTTCGCGCATGCCATCGCTGCCGGCGCGGACGACGAGACGGTGCTGCGTACCGCCAACACCTGCGGCAAGCTCAATGCCATGGATCCCATGACCGGTCATCTGGTCATGGATCGTTGGGACGAGGTCTACAACGGCGTTGTCGTGACCGAGCTGTAAGAGCTTGGGCGTCGGCTCTGGCATCGGTTGTTTGCTTGTGGTTAGAGCCAACGACAAGTGCGGTAGCATTATGCCGGGGCGCGACGCCGATACTGTCGTGTTCATTCCCGACCTTACCCTGGTCGAGACGTATGCGGGCGGCAACAGCTTTGGTAACGCGTTTGCCGAGTAGCCGCCAAAGAAACGATCCGAGAGGGGATTTAGATGATTTACGGTGCATTGGGCGATATCGAGGAGTACCGCGGAATGCTCAAGGGCCTCGACGTGCTGATCGACTGGCTCGAGGAGAACGACCCGGCGCAGCTCGAGGTCGGCAGCCATCCGATTCTGGGCGACAAGGTCTTTGCGAACGTCATGGCTCCCACGACGCGTCCCGAGGCCGAGGCTCACTATGAGACGCATCAGCGCTATCACGACCTGCAGATCGACGTCGAGGGTCGCGAGGCCTTTAAGGTCGCCACGGGCAGCCTGACGCTGGTCCAGGAGTTTGACGAGAAGGACGACTACGATCTGGTCGATTCCGACGCCTCGATCGCCGGCGATCTTGCCGACGACAAGTTTGCGCTGTTTGTTGCCGGCGAGCCTCACATGCCCACGCTCGAGTTCCCGGGCGATGGCGCGCAGCCGGTCAAGAAGATCTGCTTTAAGCTGCTTGCCGACGCCTACTGGGAGGAGTAGCGAACTGCCCGACTGAGCCGTTCGTCTGATGGCGTGTTTTCCCTAAGGGAAGCACGCTACGACCCCGTTAATCGTGTTTTCCCTAGGGGAATCACGATTAACGGGGTTTCTGTTTTTGAATAGGGGAGCTGACGCTGTTGCGATGCGTGGATTGGCACGCGCACTCAAAATCGGCAACAAAAAAGCCGCCCGAAGGCGGCTGTCTTGTGCAATGGAGCCAGCGACCGGGCTCGAACCGGTGACCCCCGCTTTACGAGAGCGGTGCTCTACCAACTGAGCTACGCTGGCGGCCATGTGGTGACGCAGCTGAGGCGTCAACGGCTGTCTATGATACGGGACATCGCAAATCCGCGCAAGTGCTCTGATAGCTTTTCTCACGTTAAATGCACTAATCATTCAAGCCGGGATGTGCCTGGGTGCCCTCAACTAGGTAGAAAAACGCCCGTCGGCGGTGTGCCGGCGGGCGCTGCTGTGCGATATGTTGCGTTATGGGCTTAGTGCCTCATAAAGTGGTATTCGATCACATTGCTGTAGGGATGACCCGGGCCCACGATGCCCTGGGGGAACAGCGGGCGGTGCGGCGTGTCGGGGTACATCTCGGCCTCGAGGGCAAAGCCGGCGCCCCAGCCGTAGTTGGCATCGTCCTTGGCGTGCTCGTCGCCTAGCCAGTTGCCGGTGTAGAGCTGCACGCCCGGGGCGGTGGTGTAGTAGTCCAGCTCACGGCCGGTCCACATCTCCTCGACGTGCAGGGCACGGCGCAGATTGCGGCCGTACTGATAGCCGCCAATGCACAGGCAGTGATCGTAGCCACGTGCCTGCTTAATCTGCGGATCGTCGGCCTCCATGCCAGGCGCGACGGGGCGTAACTCGCGAAAATCAAACGGTGTTCCCTCGACCGGAGCAATCTCGCCAGTAGGAATGTTCTGGTCGTCGATGGGCAGGTAGTGGGCAGCGTTAGCAACAAAGAAGTGCTCGCAGTCCATGCCGGCATTATGACCGGCAAGGTTAAAGTACGTGTGGTTGGTCATGGACACGTACGTGGCGCGGTCGCTCTCGCAGCCATATTCGATACGGAAGCGGCCAGTGTGCGTCACGGTAAACACGGCCGTAAAGGTGCGGTTGCCGGGCAGGCCCAACTCGCCATCCTCAAGTGAGGTGGTCATGCGTACGGCGTTGTGAGCCTCGTCGAGCTCAACATCCCACACGCGCTTGTGCAGGCCGTGCTCAAGATCGCTGTGCAGGTTGTTGGCGCCCTCGTTGGCGGGCATATGCCAGTCCGTACCGTCGATGGTGATCGTTGCGCCCGCAGTGCGGTTTGCCACGGGGCCGATGGTCGCGCCAAAGCAGGCGGGGTTGTCAAAGTAATCCTCGAGCTTATCGAAGCCCAGCACCACATCGCGCACGTTGCCGGGAATGTCGGGCACGTCGATACCAAGCACGGTGGCGCCATAGTCCATAATGCGAACGCAGATCTCGGGCCCGTTGAGGGTGTAACGATGAACGGGGGTACCGCACGGCGCGGTGCCGAAAAGCTCAGAAGTGATCATTTGGTTCCTAACATCGAGGTATTTCCGACAAACTGTAGCGCGAACAGGCGAGATTATCACTACACCCCACTAAAGCAGGGGGTATTTTCTCAAAAAAGTGATGATTGGAGCCGTGCGGGCGTTCATTTTTGACGCGCGCGAGTCTGATACAATTTGTTCGTTACTGTTTGAATTGACGCGAGCGTGGAACAGTGAGGACTCATCGTGATTAAAGCGGAGCGACAGGATAAGGTTCGTCAGCTGCTCGAGGAGCAGGGCACGGTCTCGGTCAAGGAGATTTCGGATGCACTGGGCGTCTCGGATATGACGATCCGCCGTGATCTTGAGGAGCTTGCGAGCCTGGGCGAGATCGAGCGCGTGCACGGCGGCGCCCGCAGTGCGCAGGGTCGTCCCCACGCTATGTTGCGCCACGAGTACTCGCACAGCGAAAAGCGCACCAAGCATGCCGAGGAAAAGCTGCAGATTGCGCGCCGCGCCGTGGAGCTTATCGAGGAAGGTTCGACCATCTTTTTGGGTACGGGCACTACGGTTGAGCAGATGGCCTCGATGCTGCCGACGTGCCGCCTGCGCATTGTGACCAACTCGCTTTCGGTGTTTAACCTGCTCGAGGCGCGCGAAGACTGCGAACTGTGCCTGGTGGGCGGCGTGTACCGCCGACGCACTGCCGCCTTTGTGGGCCCCACGGCCGAGGACACCTTGCGCGCACTGGGGATCGACGCAGCCTTTATCGGCGCAAACGGCATTTTGGACGGCGACGTGTCTACGTCTAACATGGAAGAGGGCCGCATCCAGCAGCTCGCCTTTAGCAAGGCCGACTCGCGCTATCTGATCGCCGATTCCAGCAAGATCGGCAAGCGCGACTTCTACACCTTCTGCCGCCTGGACAGCCTGGATGCCGTGGTGTGCGAGCCGGGTATTACCGCCGAGGATCGCGCCGCCATCGAGGAGCATACGCAGGTCATTTGCTAGCTAGCGCTGCAGGATTGCTAGCAAGCGCTGTGTGAGGACTTTTGCCCCCCTGTCATTGTGGGGAATCGGCGCGCCAGCGCTATGCGATATGACGCGCAAATGGGGACTTCGCTATCAAATTGTCTCAACCTGTAACAGGTAGGGGTGAAGTCACCAACCAGATGTTACAGATTGAGATTTTTGGCCCGGCCTATTCCGTTTGTCTCAATCTGTAACAGCTAGGATCCAAAAACTCGACTAGGTGTTACAGATCGAGATTTTGTCTATCCAGCCATCACCTTTGTCTTGATCTGTAACAGTTAGACGGTTAAAAGCGAGTTAGATGTTACAGATTGAGATATTTCTGCTCGGGCGTTCTGTTTGTCTCGATTTGTAACAGCTAGGGCCGAAATATTCGGCTAGATGTTACAAATCGAGACAAACGGATTGTACGGGCCGAGCCAAAACAAAAAGGCCGCATGCGAACCCGCGGAGGGATTCGTATGCGGCCGACAGGGGGTATGCGGCGGAAACTAGGCCATGAGCAGGCCGGTCTCCGCGACGTTCTTGTACCAGTACGCGCTCGCCTTGGGATAGCGCTTCTGGGTCTCAAAGTCGATGTAGAACAGGCCGTAGCGCTTGTTGTAGCCGTTGGTCCAGGAGAACTGGTCCTGCAGCGACCACACAAAGTAGCCGTCGACGTTCACGCCGCCGTCGATCGCCTTGAGGATCCACGCGAGATGCTGGCGCATGTAGTCGATACGAGGGGCGTCGTCGATAAAGCCATCCTCGAAGTCGTCCTTATAGCCCATGCCGTTCTCGGTGATGTAGATCTTCTTGTAGTTGGGGTAATCGTTCTTAATGCGCAGCAGCAGGTCGTACAGGCCCTCGGGATAGATGATCCAGTCCCAATCGGTGGTGGGAACGCCTTCGCGCACGCACGACTCGCCCACGCCCTTGAGGAACCAGCGCGAAGATCCCTTGTCGCCGGTGCCATTGTGGTTGATGTCGTTTTCGCCCTCGGCAGCACGCAGGAACTGGCACTTGTAGGTGTTGACGCCCAGGCAATCGTTGTAGGGGAGCGCGGCGGTCAGCGCGGCGATGTCCTCGTCGCGGACGTCGAGCTCGCCGCCGGCGATATGGGCCAGCTTGGTTGCGGCTTCCATGGTGTCGGCTGCATAGTGGCCGCGGAAGGTGGCGTCGAGCACCCAGCGGTTGTTGATGACGTCGGCCATGCGGGCGGCCTCGCAGTCGGCAGCGCTGTTGGGGTCGAGGGGATACTTGGGCTCCAGGTTCTGGACAATGCCGATCTCGCCCTCAAAGCCGCCCTCATGGAAGGCGACGACAGCCTTGGCGTGGGCCACCATCATGTTGTGCATGAGCTGGAAGGCCTTGTCCAGGCGGTACTTCTCGCCGTGCGGCCAGTTGCCGACGATAAAGCTGCCCTCGGCGGTCGCGGGAATCTCGTTAAAGGTAAACCAGTGCTTGACCTCGGTGAACTCGGCAAAGCAGAACTTGGCGTACTCGACAAAGGCGTCGATCGTCGTGCGCGTCAGGAAGCCTTCGCCGCCGTTCTGGTAAAAGGCCTCGGGCGTATCGAAGTGATCGAGCGTGACATAGGGGATAACGCCGGCATTGTTGCAGGTGGCAAAGAGCTCGTGATAGAAAGCGACGCCCTCGGGGTTAATCTCACCAGTGCCGTTGGGGAAGATGCGGCTCCAAGCGATGGAGACGCGAATGCCGTTAATGCCGAAGCGCTGGCACAGGTCGATATCGACCGGATATTTGTTGTAGAAGTCGCTTGCAGGATCGGGGGAGAAGCGACCCTGGGCAGCTAGGAAATCGTCCCAGGGCACTTTGCCCTTGCCGTGCGTGCGGGTCTCGCCCTCAACCTGGTAAGCGGCGGTGGCGCCGCCAAACACAAAGCCGTCGGGGAACTGCATGGGGTTGGTCATGAGGCATCCTTTCTGCGGGATACGAATAGGGAGAGGTGCCCGAACTGGGGATCCGGGCACCAACAGAGGGAGGAACTAGTCGAGGTTCTCGCGGAGCCACTTGATGGCGCCAGCGGGGTCGCGAGTAAGGTCGATATATTCCTTACCGCGCGGGGCGAGCAGCTTAATGCCCAGGCGATCGGTGTCGGCCTTCATGTCGTTGTAGTAGCTACGAACCTGCGGGGCAAGCACGATAACGTCGTACTGATCCATGATGGCAGTGTGCTGACCATAGGCGCCCGCGGAGGAAGCGATGTTCTCTCCGGTCTGCGCGGCACCTTCCTTGATGGCGTTGGCAAGCATGGCAGAGGTGCCGGCGCCGGCGCACAGGACGAGGACCTTCAGGCCATCGACATCCTTCTTGGCGGATGCGTCGGCGGCGGGCTCGGGCTGATCGGCGACAGGCTTGCTGTCGGCGGCAGCGGCGGTCGGCTCGACGGCGGGCTCAGAGGTGCTGGCGGCGATGGTGGCAGCACCATCGGACTCGAGACCCAGCTCGGCGGCGCGCTCGGCCTCCTGGTCGCAGAGCAGCTTATCGTACGCCTTCAAGAACGGCAGGTAGATGATGGCGTCCAGCAAGATGATGATCGCGACAAATACCAGGGCAATAAGCTGGAAGTTCGTGGTGATGAAGATGCCGATGGGGGCGGGGGTGGCCCAAGGCACCACGAAGGAGAAGCCGTTCATGCCCACATTATCGATAAAGAACTTGGCAACACTTACGTTGACGCAGCCGGCGGCAACAAAGGGGATGAGCATGTAGGGGTTAAGGATCATCGGCGCGCCAAAGAGCAGCGGTTCGTTGACGGCGAAGGCAACAGGAACAATTGAGGCCTTACCGACGGCTTTGAGCTGCTTGGACTTCATAAAGAGAATCAGCAGAAGTGGCACGATGAACGTGGCGCCGGTGCCGCCGAACTCACCCACGAGCGACATGTTAAAGGTGAGGGAGTGGGCGGGGTGGCCGCCTGCCAGCAGAACCTGCAGGTTCTCGGCCTGGTTGGCAAGACGGATGGGGTCGATGCCCGGCTGGACGATCGAGGGGCCGTGGACACCGATGAACCAGAAGAACGCGGTGGCTGCCTGGATAAGGATAAGGCCAGGATAGGTTTCTGCGGCGGTAAAGAGCGGGGAGAGCAGTTTGATAAGTAGCTCGGAGAACGGAACGCCCATGAGGTTGCGCACGACGACATCGATGATGCCGCAGATGATGACGGCGCCGCCAAAGGGGATGATGTCGCGGAAGTTCTGAGCGATGGCGCCCGGGACTTCCTTGGGCAGCTTAATGGTCAGATCGCGCGAGACGCAGAATTTATAGGCCCACACGGTAATGAACGCGGCGATATAGGCCGAGAACAGACCGCGCGTACCCATGCTGGTGCAATCGAAGACCGAAAGCTCGGAGCCGTCGAACTTGGTGGTGAACTGCGTAACAGCGAGCAGCAGCATGCTGCACTGGGCGGCCACCATGGTGGAGCCGTCGTTGAGCACCTTGCCAGCGGGCATGCGACGGTTCATAGAAGCCGTAAAGTTCTTGGCGGTGGTGCCGGCAACCATGATGCCCATGACGCCCATGGTGAAGTTGTACAGCTTGTTGCACCAGTCGATGAGCGGCTGGGGCAGCGTGATGCCAACTACGCCGGGAAGGGTGGCGATTAGCAAAAAGATCGAAGAGGTAAGGACGATGGGCATGCACCCAAGGAATCCGTCTTTGATGGCCTGGAGGTAGATGTTTCTCGAGATCTTCTCGAAGAACGGTTGATGCTTTTCGAGCATCTTTACGATGGCGTCCATAGAGCTCCTTTGCTACTTGATGCGCGATGCATGTGGATGGAACTGGTCGTCGATGGATGGTCAGGACTGCCCGGAAACCTTCCTGCTTAAGGAAGGCATTGCGAAATGACAACGTTGTCATTTCGTTAATGACAACGTAAGACATTTTTAGAAGAGCAACAAGGATTTACAGGTGAACGGTCGATATCGTCCGATAAACGGCTGATTTATCAGTCGGGCAGGTAGTGTATGCTAGAACGCAAACAACAAGCGATAGAGAACCGACTGGAGAAGCAGTGGCAACGATGGACAAGAAAAATGTCTCAATGAATGATGTGGCGATTGCCGCGGGCGTTTCTCTCAAGACGGTGTCGCGCGTAATCAACGAGCCCGATAGCGTACGAGAGTCGACACGCGATAGGGTCCATGCTGCCATGGAGGCGCTTGGGTTCCGGGCGAACTTTGCCGCGCGTTCACTCAAGTTGGGCCGTTACGGGTGCATCGGCGTGGTGATGTTCCACTTGTCGGGCGGTGCCGTGGACATGATTGACGGTATCGCCGATGCCGCCGAAGAGCGAGGCTTTGCGCTCACGATGATCAAAAAGCGGGCGGGGGAGAAGATGACCCTTGCCGAAGCGGCGCGCAGGATGTCGCAGCTTCCCGTCGACGGCATGATCTTCAATCTGCGCCAGATGGTCGAGGACTTTGATACCTTTGAGGCGCCGAAAGACCTCAAGACGGTGATTATCACACCGATGGAGCATCCTACCTGCTCTACCGTTAGTGACGACCAAGAGGGCGGCGCGCGCATGGCGTGCGAATACTTCTTAAATCGCGGGCACAAGAACGTGTATTTCGTTTCTGGTAAAAAAGAGTCGCTGTCGAGCCAGTGCCGTATGAAAGGTTGGCGTGCAGCACTCGAGACGCGTGGCATTGAGCCGCCCGAGCCTCTGCAAGGTGATTGGAATGCGGATAGTGGCTATGCCGCGGGCCTTGTGCTTGCCGATAAACCCGATTGCACGGCGGTCCTCGCTGCTAACGACTGCATGGCAAACGGCGTGATGATGGCCCTACGTGACAGAGGGCTCAGTGTGCCCGACGACGTGTCCGTGATCGGCTTCGACGATGAGCTCTACAAGACGATTCCCAACTCGATTCTGACGTCGGTGAAGTTTCGTCACCGCGAGCTGGGCATCCGTGCACTTAACGAGGTCGTCGCAGGTCTTGAGGCTCCGAGCTCCAGAAGCCGTACGCTTGTGTCGGGCGTGCTGATCGAGCGTTCCAGCGTAAAGGACCTGCGGGCGTAGACGTGCTTGGCTCGTTCATCTCAATCTGTAACAGTTAGGACCGAAATACTCGGCTAGATGTTACAGATCGAGATTGAGAGGATTGTCCTGTGCGTTTATCTCAATCTGTAACAACCAGACGTCCAAAACCGGTTTTAGTGTTACAGATTTAGACAATTCGGCCCCGTCTTCCCGGTTTGTCTTGATTTGTAACAGCTAGGGACCAAAAACTCGGCTAGATGTTACAGATCGAGACAAACGGCCCCCCAGCCGAACAAAAACAAAAGGCCGGGGGCAGCGCGCCGTGTGACGTGCCACCCCCGGCTGAGAAATGGGGACAGGTTATGTGAGCGGGGCAATTCCGCTGGTCGCCAGCCGCTAGTCCAGACGACGGGTCTGCGCCACGTGCTTGTACCAGTAGGCGCTTGCCTTGGGCGTGCGCTTCTGGGTTTCAAAGTCAACGTAGAAGAAGCCATAGCGCTTGTTGTAACCATTGGTCCAGGAGAACTGATCCTGCAGGCTCCACAGGAAGTAGCCGCCCACGTTGACGCCCACCTCCATGGCCTTGAGCAGCCAGCGCAAGTGCTGCTCGATGTAGTCGATGCGCGGCTGATCGTCCACAAAACCGTCCTTGTAGGGGTCCTTGTAGCCCATGCCGTTTTCTGTAATGAAGATCTGCTTGTAGTTGGGGTAGCGCTGCTTAATGTAGACGAGCAGATCGAACAGGCCCTCGGGATAGATGATCCAGTCCCAGTCGGTTGTGGGGATGCCAGGCTTGTTCACGTGCTCGCCAATACCCTTAACGCGCCAGCGGCCGGTGCCCTTCTCGCCCGTACCGTTGTGGTGCAGGTCGTTCTCGCCGTCGTAAGCCTTCAAGAAGCGGCACTGGTAGTTGTTGACGCCCAGATAGTCGTTGTAGAGCGCGGCCTCGCGCATAATCTCGAGGTCCTCGTCCAGGATCTCGATGGTGCCGCCCGAGACGGCAGCCAGACGGTTGGCGCACTCGAGGGTGTCGGGCGCGTAGTCGCCGCGGAAGGTGGCGTCGAGCAAGAACTGGTTCTGCAACACGTGCTCGTTGTTGGCGGCTTTGATGTCGGCGGGGTCGTTCTCGTTGAGCGGATACTTAAACTCCAACGACTGAATGACGCCGATTTTGCCCTTAAAACCGCCGTTGTGGAAGGCCAGTACGGCCTTGGCGTGGGCGAGCATCATGTTGTGCTCGCACTGGAAAGCCTCGGCCAGATGCGCCTTGACGCCGCCGGGGAAGGTGCCCTCGATGTAGGTGTTGGAGGCATCGGCCCAGATCTCGTTAAAGGTGAACCAGTAGGTCACCTGGTCGGCGTACTCCTTAAAGCAGAAGGTGGCAAAGTCCACAAAGGCATCGATGGTCTCGCGGTTGAGGAAGTCGCCCTTCTCAAAGAGGGCAAGCGGCGTGTCGAAGTGATGCAGCGTGACAAACGGCTCAACGTGGTGCTTGTGGCACTCGGCGAAGAGATCGTGGTAGAACTGCACGCCCTCGGGGTTGATCTCGCCGGTGCCGTTGGGGAAGATGCGGCTCCAGGCAATGGAGAGGCGAATGCCGTTGATGCCGAACTCCTCGCACAGCTCCAGATCGACGGGGTACTGGTTGTAGAAGTCCGAAGCGGGATCGGGGGAAAAGCGCCCCTGGGCCTCCAGGAAGTCGTCCCAGGCAACCTTGCCTTTACCGTGGGTGCGGGTCTCGCCCTCTACCTGGTAGGCAGCAGTGGCGCCGCCAAAGACAAAGTCCTCGGGAAACTGCGCAGGCGGGTTGGTGACGCTAGCAGGGTTAACGGACATGATGATCCAATCGTCTAAATCGAAGGGCCAGCCGGTCTTGGATGGTCGGCTGGCCCTGTGCGTTACTTACTTCGAGAGTTGCTCGCTTACGAAGGCGAGAGACTTATCGCCGTTCTGGGAAAGCTCAATGTACTGCTTACCGCGGCAGGCGACGCACTTGTTGCCCACGCGCTCGCAGTCCTTCTGCAGGTCGGCCAGGTAGCTTGCGGCTTGCGGGGCCAGGACGACCAGATCGAAGTCGGGGAGCATGTCCACGTGGTTGCCATAGGCCTCGGCAGCGGTTTCAAGATTGATGCCGCGCTCCTTGGCGGCCTTGGCCAGCGCGTTGGCGAGCAGGCCCGAGGTACCGCCACCCTGGCAGAGCACGAGCACTCGTTTGCCGTTGAGGTCGCTGGTGGCCGTTGCCTCGGCAGCGGGTGCTGCGGAAGCGGCGGGAGCGCCGACTTCCACGGCCTCGGCAGCAGCGCCGGCGGCAACGCTCTTGGCGTCGGCCTTGCCCTGGAAGGCATCGTTGAGCTTGGCGGCCTTCTCGGCGTTCTTGGCGGCGAGCTCCTCCTGGGAAATCTCGGCCTCCTCGGCGCACTTCTGGGCGTCATAGGCACGGAAGAACGGATAGTACAGAACGAAGTCGACGACCAGGATAAGGGCGAGCATCACAAAGGCGAGCGGCTGGAAGCCCAGGCCCATGATGGTGCCGATGGGGCCGGGGACGGTCCAAGGCAGGGTGTACATAAAGCCGTTCATGCCCAAGAAGTCGATAAAGATCTTGAGGATCCAGATGTTGGCGATCGGGGCAAAGACAAACGGGACAAAGAAGACGGGGTTGAGCACGATAGGCGCGGCGAACAGCAGCGGCTCGTTGACGGCAAAGCACACGGGGACGATGGCGGCCTTACCGACAGCGCGCATCTCCTGGGACTTGGCCAGGAAGCAGAACATAAAGACCAGGACGAGCGTGGCGCCGGTGCCGCCCATGCAGACGACGAAGTACTGGGCACCCTGGGTCAGGACAGCGGAAGCGTGCTGGCCGGCCTGGAACGCAGCCAGGTTGTCGGTCATGTTGGAAACGAGGGCGGCGGCGATGGCGGGCTCGACGATCGAGGGGCCGTGGACGCCCACGAACCAGAACAGGCTCATGGCGCCGTAAATCACAGCAAGGCCGATGTAGCCGTCGGCAGCGGTGAACAGGGGCTGGAACACCTGGATGACGCCCTGGGCAAAGCAGAAGCCAAAGGCAGCGCGGAAGACGATGTCAAAGACCCAAAAGACGGTGATGCAGACGGAGAAGGGGATGATGTCCTTAAAGGTCTGCGAGATGTTGGGCGGAACCTGCTCGGGCATCTTGACGGTGATGTTGCGCTTGATAAAGAACTTGTAGATGATGCCGGTCACAAACGCAGCGATGAAGGCGGTCAGTAGGCCCTTGGAACCAAGGTAGGTGGTGTTGAAGCCACTGGCGGCATCCGTGGCGATGGTGTCGCTCGAAAGGAGCAAGAAGCCGATGATGGCCGCGCACATGCACGAGATAAAGTTGATCTGGTTATTCTTGGGCAGATCGCGGTTCTGGGCGTCGGCGAAATGCTTGGCCGTGGTAGCGGCGCAGGCGATGGCCAGGATGCCCATGGAGTAGTTGTAGCACTTCCACAGGGCGTTGTTGATGTCATCGGGCCAGTAGAAACCCCAGATGTTGGGGACCGAGGCTACCAGGCAGAAGATGGACGAGAAGATGATGATGGGGATGACGGAGATAAAACCGTCGCGGATCGCCTTGAGGTACTTGTTGCGGGCGATCGCGTTGAAAAAGGGCTGGCCCTTTTCGATGGTGGCGATGAGTTGCTCCATGCAAAGCTCCTAAGAGTCGGTGGGTTAGCAACGATGGTAGCTTTTGACGTTTGGTTGCCAAAATGTTGACGTTGCCATTTTGTGACACAAAATAAGATGCGAACCGATGGCCCCTGTGCCTGCGGACCGTCGATTTCTTGCGCGTAAACGTTTGAGCCGCCCGGTGGCTCTGTGTTTGCACAATGGCAACGTTAACATTTGGGCGATAAAAGCCGTTCGGGGAAGCAAAAATGTCGGTGAACGGTAGGTTTTGGGTGGTGAGCGTATGGTGGGGGAGGCGTTAGATATACTTGAAGACGTTTCATTTGACTGCGTAGGGTGCCACCAATGGCATCGTTGACATAGAAAGATCGACCTATGGCCGCTGTTAAAAAATCGGTTTCCGTTAAGGATGTGGCGCGCCTCGCGGGCGTCTCAGAACAGACGGTCTCGCGCACCGTCCACGATTCGCCCAGCGTGCGCCCCGAGACCAAGGAGCGCGTACGTGCCGCCATGCGCGAGCTGGGGTATCGCCCCAATTTTGCCGGTCGATCGCTGCGCCGCGGCAAGTTTAAGACCGTCGGCGTCGCCATGTTCAACATTACCGGTACCGGCAACCTCGACCGTATGGAGGGCTTTGCCGCCGCCGCCGATAAGCACGGCTACGCCATTACCCTCACTAAAGTAGATGGACATCCGTATACCCTCGAGAGCGCATCGTCGCGCATGAGCGCACTGCCGGTGGATGGCATGGTTGTGATCATGAATCGCATGCCGGCGGACTTTGGCACCTTTGAGCCGCTGCCTGGTATGCAGACGGTGCTCGTTACCATGCTGGAGCACCCGCTGTGCTCGACGGTCGATAACGATCAGTTCGATTGCTCGCGCCAGGTTGTCGAGTACTTGCTGGGGCAGGGGCACAAGACCGTGCACTTTATCTCGTGTCCCGAACGCTCGCTTTCGGGCATGCAGCGCGAGGAGGGCTGGCGCGAGACATTGCGCGCGCATGGTATTGAGCTGCCGCGACTCATCCGTGGCGACTGGACGGCGCGGAGTGGATATGCCGCAGGCCAGACTCTGGCGGACGATCCGACCTGTACTGCCATCTATGCCTCCAATGACGCCATGGCCTACGGCTGCATTCGCGGACTCGAGTCGCGCGGAAGGCGTGTGCCCGAGGACGTGAGCGTGGTGGGGGTTGATGATAGTCTGGGCGACATCGTGCCCGATCGTCGCCTGACCACCGTGCGCTTTGACAACAAGCGTGTCGGCATGTGGGCAGTCGACAAGATCGCCGGCGCCGAGGGAGTTGCGTCTGGCGTGGAGCACATGCTGATCCCCGGCGTGCTCGTAGAGGGCGATACGGTGCGCGATTTGCGTTAGGGCGCGGTCCTGTTTGGGTTTCCGTTAATCATGTTTGATATTGTTCGAAATGGTTTGGAAACCGTTCGCGGGTTAAAAGTGACCGTTCATAGCTCGAAATTACGTTTTGTATTGTTCTTTATTGTTTGAATGTTAATGTTTCTGTCATACACAGCGCAGCGCGGATGCCCGGACGCGATGCTCTCCGTTGGTTCATATGTGAAAGGAACGCAATATGGCAACCAAAGAAGAAATCTCGATGGTTGGATTCGAGATTGTCGCATACGCAGGTGACGCCCAGACCGATCTGCTTGCAGCGCTCGATGCTGCTCGCGAGGGTGACTTTGAGAAGGCCGAACAGCTGCACAAGGATGCCAGCGATGCACTTATCGGCGCCCACGACACGCAGACCAAGCTGCTTTCGCAGGAGGCCGGCGGCGGCGAGATGGAGATGACCTTCATCATGGCTCACGCTCAGGACACCCTCATGACCACTATGATCTTGGAGAAGCAGGCCCGCTTTACCATCGATGCCTACAAGCGCATCGCCGAGCTCGAGGCCAAGCTCGCCTAACGAGCCCTCACAACCAAGCCCCTTCCAAAAGTCCTGCCGCTACCCGCAGCAGGGCTTTTTCTGTCCTCCTCCAAGTTGCGGTGAAATAGGGGCTGACGGCCCAAAATGATCCGTTCTCCTCCGTCCCCAGGGGATCGGTTGGCAGCGTCGCCGCGAAACTGGCGCATCTACTACGTTTAACCCGATACCCCCGTCCATACCCGCGTTTCATGGAAAACTGCAGGCGTTCTACCTGCGGTTTTATTTTTTCGCTTTGTGGCATGGTCGGAGATAGGCGGTTAAACCTAGTAGATGGGCCCATTTCATGGCGGGCAGGCCATGCAGCAGTCTGTTGCGCCTCTTGCCGTTCGGTTTTTCGCTGGGTGGGTATACTTCCATCCGCAATACAGGCCGGAATGAGGAGGTATCCAAATGCCGGACAACGGATCGATTCAAAAGAGAGACGCGAGCGAGATGGCTCATGGGCGTCCTGTCCAGATAACCGAGCAAACAACGGTGACCGAGCTGCAGCCCAGCCTATCCGATGTCGCGTGCGCAAACAAAAAACTGCAGATTGGCCTCATCGTTGCGCTCGTGGTACTGGCGCTGCTGTCGGGATTTGTGGCTCGTCCGCATTTTGCCGATACCAAGACTTGGGACTCTACCATCGAGGTCATCGATCAAAAGAAGGGCAATGTATTGGCGCTCACGACCTCGTGCGTCGCCCTATCTGCGGGTATCACTGCGCTGCCGGGCGATACGGGAACGCCGGTTGCCGAGCAGCTCGCACAGCTTTCGGGTAATCTTGGTATCGTGCTTGCCGTGCTATACCTAGAGAAATATTTACTCACGATTTTGTGGTCGGTTGGTCTGGGCATCCTGATCCCGTTTGCGCTGGTGCTCTTTGCAGCGTCGCTTGGCATTCACGGACGCTGGAGCACGAGCACGGTCATTCGTCGCGTGGCAACGCGTGTGCTGGTGGTCGCCATCATTAGCATGGTGTTGGTGCCCGCGAGCGTATGGGTGTCGCAGAAGGTCGATGAAACGTATCGAGTGAGCATCGAGGCGGCCGAGCAAAAGGCGACTGACGCTGCGAGTGCGGCAGATAGCGATAGCTCCAAAGCAAACAAGAAAAAGACTGAGTCCGCAGAGTCCAAGAACGTGCTTGAACAGCTTGCCGACGGTGCCTCGGGTCTCGTCACGACGGTGACCAGCGGCGCCAAGCAGATGACCGATGAGATTGTGCAGCAGGTGACCGATCTGATCGAAGGTGTCATCGTGATGATAGTGACCTCGTGCGTTATCCCATTGCTGGTGCTCGCGGCGTTTTTGTGGCTGGGGCACACACTGCTGGGGATTGATATTTCCGGGCCGACGAATTATTTGACGGGCCGCTTTCTGGGCACTCCGTCCAAGCATGCCAAGAAGGGCGGCCAGTCCTAGTAGCTAAAGTTGCCGTATATACCGGGGAATACCGCCGAAGGGCGGCCGAGACACGTTCTCGGCCGCCCTTTTGTTTGTTGAACACATGGTCGCTACGCCCGCGCCCGGTCCAAACGGTCAGCAATCATCCGTGAACGGTATTTGTTCAAAAAAGAACAAAGATAAACAAATAGTTGTTGCAGTTACTGTTCGAATGTGTTCAAATAAACATGAACAGTGAAGAATCGCACATTCAGATGCCCGGACCTGAACGAGATTCAACACTTCCAAACAGAAACAACGCACCTGCGTATCTCTCAAGGAGGATGTCATGAGGGTTGTAATCGCTTCCGATGCCGACGGCATGTCGATGAAGGAGTCCATCAAGGAGATGCTCATCGCCGATGGTCACGAGGTCGTCGACTATTCCGAGACCCCTGCCGCGGACTTTGTCGATTCCGCTACCGCCGTTGCCAAGGACCTGCTGGAGCACAAGGATTCCCAGGGCTTCGCATTCGATAAGTACGGTGTCGGCTCCTATATGGCCGCCGTCAAGATCAAGGGCATGGTCGTCGCTAACATTTCCGACGAGCGTTCCGCCTACATGACCCGCGAGCACAACGGCTCGCGCATGGTCACCATGGGCCCGGGCGTTGTGGGCACCGAGGTCGCCAAGAAGATCGCCCGCGAGTTCCTGCGTGCACAGTACGCCGGCGGTCGTCACCAGATCCGTGTCGACATGCTCAACAAGATGGCCTAACGAGAGCCATCGAGAACTCGAACTTCTATCTCAACTTGTGAATTCAGACGAAAGGACGTTCTGATGAAGAAGACCATCGCAATCGGTTGCGACCATATCGTTACGGACGAGAAGATCTATCTGGCCGACCGCCTGGAGCAGGCTGGCTACCAGGTGCTCGACTGCGGCACCTACAGCCACACCCGTACGCACTATCCCATCTACGGTAAGGCCGTGGGCGAGGCTGTTGCCAGCGGCAAGGCCGACTTTGGCGTGGCCCTGTGCGGCACCGGCATCGGCATCACCAACGCCGTCAACAAGGTTCCCGGCGCCCGCTGCGCCCTGGTTCGCGACATGACCTCTGCCCTGTATGCCCGTCGCGAGCTCAACGCCAACATCGTGGGCTTTGGCGGCAAGATCACCGGTGAGTTCCTGATGGCCGATATTATGCTTGCCTTCCTGGAGGAGCCCTACGAGAAGACCCCCGAGCACGATGCCCTGATCGCCAAGATCGATGCCTGCAATAAGGCCGACGCCGAGGCTCAGGCTGACCCACACTTCTTTGATGAGTTTCTTGAGAAGTGGGACCGCGGCGAATACCACGACTAGTGGGGTTACGCGGTTTTGCCAAACCGCGTAACGGGTCGACGCTGCGCGACGCCCAGGCACCCCATCTCGCCACTCAAACCGTCGCTCGCGTACATGAAGTACGCGTCGCTCCTCTTTCGCGGCGACCTGGGGCACCTGATCGCCGCTCGCTGACGTTGGGGGCACCTGCAGGGTTACCGCTGTTGTTGCGAAGCTTTCTGGTTCGGCGAGCTGCTCCGATAACACGTTTGCTTGCTTGGCTTGAGTGCTTCGCTCTTGGCGGTACCCGGCATTCTGCAGCTTTTCAATTGACGGCTCGCGTTTCTGTGAGGGGGCGCGGGCCGGTTTTCTAAACAGGAGTTCAATATGATTCTGACTGTTACCATGAACCCGTCGATTGATACACGCTATCAGCTCGATAAGCTGGTCATCGACGATGTTAACCGTGTGACGCCCGAAAAGACCGCTGGCGGCAAGGGCCTCAACGTGAGCCGTGTGCTGCTGCAGCTGGGCGACGACGTGCTCGCGACTGGCCTGCTTGGCGGTCACATGGGTGCCTATATGGCCGAGCTTATGGATGCCGACGGCGTCAAGAACGACTTTGTACCCATTGCCGGCGAGACGCGCATTTGCCTGAATATTCTGCACGAGGGCAATCAGACCGAGCTTTTGGAGAGCGGCCCGCAGATCGCCCCGACCGAGCTCGAGGCCTTTACGGCCAAGTTCGCCGAGCTTGCAGCGAAGGCGGACGTTGTGACGCTTTCGGGCTCGCTACCGCGCGGCGTCGATGCCGGCTACTATGCCGAGCTCGTCAAGATCGCCGAGGAGGCGGGCGCCAAGGTGCTACTCGACACCTCGGGTGCATCGCTGGAGGCCGCGCTGGAGTCCGAAGCTAAGCCCGAGCTCGTAAAGCCCAACCTGACCGAGATTAACGGCCTGCTGGGTACGTCCTTTACGACCGATGATGTCGATGCCCTGCGCGAGGCGCTTGCCGCCGATGACCGTTTTGCCGGTATCCCCTGGGTCGTCGTTTCGATGGGCGCTGCCGGCTCGGTGGGCTTCCATGAGGGCCGCGCGTTCCGCGCCAAGACGCCCGCGATTGCGGCTGTGAACGCGACGGGTTCCGGTGACTCGACCATCGCCGGTTTTGCGCATGCCATTGCTGCTGGTGCCGACGACGTCACGGTGCTCAAGACCGCCAATACCTGCGGCAAGCTCAACGCCATGGATCCCAAGACCGGCCACCTGGTCATGGACCGCTGGGACGAGGTCTACAACAGCGTAGAGGTAACCGAACTTTAGAGTTACGGCGTACCGAACAAAACGAGAGTGGATAATCTCCCATTTTGGGCTCGCAAGCGGGCTTAGAGTGGGAGATTTTCCACTCTCATGAGAGGCAGCTAATTTGGGACCGGGGGTATTTTTATACTTATATATGGAAAAATTTCAAAAAAACCCCGCCCCCAAAAATATCCCCAATGACCACAAAAC
>NZ_JBQHST010000022.1:0-36792 GCF_052066095.1 Collinsella sp. HCP28S3_B9 | reverse complement strand
CGGAAAAAAGTGTGTTAAGATATTTTTGGGGTTAAAATAAAACAACACTTTAAAAACAAAAAAAATGACGGGGGGCGCGAAAAACCCCGCCCCCCGCTTCTTTTTGTTCGTTTATGGCCTTGCAGCAAAAGTTACTCTGCCGCTTCAAGAGACCCTACCGCTCCTCCAGCGTCCAGCCCTTCTGGGCGCAAAGATCGCGCAGGGTGGCTACCAGGTCGGCATTGGTGTTGCTGTCGACCACGATCTTGTCGATGTGGTCAGCAGCAATGTTGAGCTTGGGGAACGAGTGGCTGCAACCCGAAAGGTTAAGTTCGCCGACATTGCAGGTAATCTCGAGTGCGCCAAGAATGTCATCGTTCGAAAGATCAATCTTCTCGACGTCGCCCTGAAGCCCTTGGTCAACGGTAAAGAACATCAGGTTCTTAAGACCCGAGGCGTTGATGGAATTGACAGCACCCTTAAGGCCCTCGATCTTAAAGGAATTAAGCTTGGGGCAGACGCTCAGGTCGAGGTCCTGGGTCGTCATGTCGCCAAACTTGAGCACCTCGAGTGCCTCGAGCTCGCTAAAGTCTGCACTCTTGGCGCTCAGGGTATTGATGCCGAGCGTATCGAGCTTGTCCAGTTTGCTAATGGGCGTGAAATCCGTCACCTCATCACTCACGACCAGCTCCGTGATGCTCTGGGTCTCCTTGGCGGTCAGCTGGCCATCGTCATCGTTATCGTAGTCGGCAAGCAACCCGTGCAGCGTATCATCCGAGATCGCATCAACATCGACGAGACCTTTTTCTTTCTTGGTCTCGGAGCCAGAGGCGTCAGTTGAGCTCAACTCTTTAGAGGCGCTCGACGAGGCTCCCCCGCCGCCCTGCACATCACCGACGCCGCCAATCACGGCGAAAGCGGCAACCGCGCCTATGGCCACAACCGCCGCAAGCACTACCAGGGCGCGAACGCCGCCCAAGCGAGAGACGGCTTCATTAGCACGCTCAGCTGCCTGTCCATTCGGCTGGCCGACAGGGCGAGGGATCCGACTTGTCGAACGCCCCGGCGTCTGCTGCGCCTGCCCAGCAGACTGTTCGGTTGCCCGCCCGTTCGGACGCATATTCACCCGCACATCCGGTGTCTCGGCAGCCTGCTCATGAGCCCCGCCCGAAGGCTGCTCGGTCACACGCTGAACCCGTTCGTCATCCCGCCAAGACATGTCGGGCTTAAAATTCGCCATATCGTATCTCCTCACTTGAGCGCATCACTACTGCTGCTCCATGGTGTAGCCGTAGTCACTGCTCATTTTTTGCAAATACTCGACCAGGCTGCTGCTCGTGTCGCTGTCGTACAAGATCTTGCCAACACAATTGGGTGTAAAAGTGAAATGGAAGGCATCTTCCCTGCCTGCCCCGCACAGATTGAGCGTTTCGACTCTGCTACTGATCTTCAGAACCTCGAGGTTCACATCACCCGACAGGTCAAGTGTCCCGATACTGCCATCAAGGCCTTCGATCTGGACGTTCGTCAACGAGGACATGTTTTTGGCATTCAAGGTATCGACGGGGCTCTCGAGCCTGTTTATGGTAACGCGCTGTAGCTGAGGAAAACGTGTGAGATCAACCTGAGGCACCGAGCAGTCGCCAATGGACAGATGAGTGATATTGCTAATGGAGCTTATGTCGTAGCTTTCGCTGTCGTAGTCGCCGATGCCAAACGTCGTGATGTTGTGAAAGTTGGCCAGCAGTGGAAGCGAATCAAATGACTCGACGTCGATTGATCTAGCTTCATCCGCAGTCTCTTGCGAAATATTCCCGTCCTCATCTGCATCGAGCGCTAAGTCCGAGCGCAGCGCCTCGTCCGTAATTTCATCGAGCGTGAGCACTGTGGTCTTTTTCGCTTCTTCCTGGTGTCGCTCTTCTTTTTCCTTTTTACGCTGAGCGCGCACCGCCTCGTCTTCTTGCTGTTGTTTGGCCTCGGCACGCTGCTCGGTCTGCCGATTGGTGTCGGAGATGCCGCTTGTGATGGACGTGACCGCCACAATGGCAATGATTACCACCACGGCAAGGACAACCACTACGCGCAGACCGCCCAAGCGATTCACGATATCGTTGATATCCGATCCGTTAGACCCAGTGCCCCCGCGACCAGACCCGTTCTGATTAATTGCCATCCGTGTTTCCCCTCCGCCGCCTACAGGCGGTCCTTGTCGAAGTAGTCAGCGTCGCGCCAGTCGCCGCGCCAGCGGTAGGCGTGGGCGTTCTCGCGCGACCAGTCGCTCAGGTGGCGCAGGATGAAGCGGCTCATG
This sequence comes from Collinsella sp. HCP28S3_B9, assembly GCF_052066095.1. Classification (NCBI taxonomy): domain Bacteria; kingdom Bacillati; phylum Actinomycetota; class Coriobacteriia; order Coriobacteriales; family Coriobacteriaceae; genus Collinsella; species Collinsella sp. HCP28S3_B9. Next base: position 34,505 of record NZ_JBQHST010000022.1, on the reverse strand, counting down.
TCGTCCGCGAGCGGCTCGATTGGCCCCACGCGCCGCGCCTCGGCCGCCCGCTCCCAGAACGAGTACGCCATGAGGTAGAACGTGCCGGCGTCGACGTAGTCGCCCGGGTAGGCGGGGTCGTCGAACCAGCCGTGTGTGTCGGGCGTGCCGTTTTGCTCGCACCACTCCGCCACGTTGAGAGCGAGGCTCATCAGGGTCGTGTAGTCCTGCGGGTCGCCCGCGGCGAGCGCCTCGTGCAGGTTGGACATGGGGCCCTCGGCGCCGTAGGCCGGGTAGTACAGGTCCCACAAGCGATCGGCCTCTTCATCAGTCAGTTCCAAGACGGACGGACGATCACCAATTCCATCATCATATTGATATGAATATGGATCTACGCCCGTCAAGGCACCCTCGCCGTAATCAAGAGAAGATGAGCCGTTGCGCGCCCCACCCGTTGGGCGCAGCGCCGACCCCAATAGTGAATAGCCATTGTGATAGCCTTCGCGCGTGTCAGCGATAAACTGACCAAAGTTAAATTGAGCATGCGCATCCGATAATGCGCGCCTTGTAGCAGCTGAACCGCGTAGCAAATAGAAAAGACCAATGATCAGCTGTTTGATAATCAGACTCAGCGGTCCAATTAATAACTCAATCGAAACGACAATTAGGCCACCGAAAATAACGGCTGCTTGAGCGAATGGGTTAAAAGCGCTATATCCAGGAGCAGGGAGACCCGTATGCAAAATATCGTCTCCACCTGTATTTAGGAACAGACGATACCAGACCGAGCAAAGACCCCACACCGTAAAAATACGCACCGGAAGAAAACGAATGACGGTCGGAATAGCATCTACAATGCGCGATAAATTAATGCTCACATGGTGCTTTGGTGCACCGGCACTATTCCAGTTGATGTCCAGACGTCCATTTGCTGCGTCCGATTCGATATGTACCCCGGGGTCTTTCGGTGCCATCCTCTGAGCGCGAAGCTGTTCGAGTCGCTCCTGCGCCGACAGGCCCTCAGAATCTCGTTCCCCCATGCCCATTGTCTATATCCTCACAAATCATCAGAAGTGGTAATGCATAGCGCCAAAACGCTCTAACGAATAGCCAAGCTCTCTAGTCATAGCTTTAATCGTGTGGGACTCTCGCTTCCTCGTCACAGGATCCCTTCGCATGAATACAAACGTCGGGAACATCCCCCATGCCACTTGCTGAAAACCCGTCATGGCATTGGCGGGGATGACGATTGGCGGGTTTGAATTACCCGGAGCAAGAATCCTTCCCGCAACAGCCTTGCTTTTGCCAAGGCCGGGGATAAGCGACTTGACCACCGGATGATTATCCAGCGTCGAGCCTTCGCGTTTCGCAACAATCTCAATGCGGTTTTCGTACAATCTAATCGAACAGGGCCTTCCATCGTACGTTCCGTATCCTTGGTCGATGACGGTTCCGTACACCGCATCTTTCCTAGCCATGCTCTCGGCAAGGCGGCGTCGTTGGCGCTGCGCCTCGGCGCTATTAGCAATGGCCTCACGGCCCCCCATAACCAGCCGCTCAACATCGTGAAGTTGCCCACCGGCTCGCTGAGTATTGAAACCCTGTTGTTGAGAACCCCCGCTACGATTCCTATCGTTATTGGAACTTCCAAACATATTTCCCAAGTTTAACGTTGGCATTGATCATCCAAACTGTCGTCTCGCCAATCGGAGTCCTCCCCGACGGGCACGTGAGTATTACCCTCTGTCCTCATCAGTAATGGAAATGAGAGTCTGCAAAATCTTCGAGTACCTCATCGAAACCCGGCGAAAAAACCTGAATCGTGTGTTGCACGCGAGTGTGCAGTTGGCGATCCTTTCGGTCGAACGTAAATTCGGGGCTATTGGTGATGCCGGGCATGCGAAGCCAATTAGTGAGCGCGTTTGCTGGAATATTGATCGTATTTACAGCATAAGGCCTATTAAACGCCTTGTCCAAGTCAGATGTTTTACCCGATTTAACTACGGATTTATATTTATCTAAATCGCGCCTTCCAGAATACATCGAGGTATGGGTAATCTTGATGTAGTTGGCATAGATGTCGATACGGCAAGGCATCTGATCATAGGTGCCATATCCAATAGCGTTCGGCTCCTTTTTGCCTTTCACTCCAGAACCGGACTTCCTAGCATTCACTGATTCTTTCTTCACAGCAGGAGCGCTGCCCGTATGTCCAACAGACGCAGCGCTGCCAGAAGCGTAAACATGACTAACAGGCGCCTTGTAATCCGTCTTCATTCCAGTGCTGGAATTCTGAACGCCATTCTGCGGAATGTCGTCTTGTTTAGCAGCGTTCTGCTGAGCAGCAATCGGCTGGACAGCAATCGGCGACTGCTTTTTCCGCGATTGGAGATCATCCCATTTTTTCAAACCACGGAGAAACACGAACGCAATGACGCTAATTACAAAAGCAAGCAAGAGGAAAATGAAACCGAAAAGGCTCAGGAAGTTGGCAAACGAGACAACCCCAGAAAGTAAAAACTCAATGAGTATCGGAGGTATCCACATGTAAAGCCACGAACGTAGCGCTTGAGCGCTACCAGGATGTGCATCCTCGCCAAACACAATCAATACGATCATCAAGCCGAAGCAAACCGCCATTAAGACTTCTACCCTCGCGTACACATCGCCATCGACATACATTGACCCCATAAAGCCAAACGCGCTAACGATGAGTGCCGTGATGAGTACCAATCTGCCAGCAAGACGTCCGAATCGATCCATGACTTCGGGATCGGTATAAAACGACACAGAATGACGCCCTGTCGAGAACAGCGGCTTACGCGCATCGGTCAATGCGGCATCTCCCGACTGAACTGACAGAATTTCAGTAATTTTATCATTGCGTCCGTCGAAATCGACCAACTTGACCAAATAGCCCTCTAAGGCAGCAGCGTTTGAATCCAGAGCATCTTCGAGACCCGAGACACGATCAACGGCAGAAAAAGAACGGAGCACGTTGAGTGCAAGGAAGCCGAAACAGCCCAAGAATGCCAGCACCAAGAAGACGACAACGAGAGGGCCAAACGTTCCAAGTGAAACGATAAGCTGACCGAATGAGCCGCGGGCACACTTAATAATAAGGAGATAGAGAAGCGCAACGGCAATGGTGGTAATGAGAACGTTCCGCTGCTCCTTCTTTACAGCAGCAATCTGAGCATCGCTGTCAGCGATGCCCTTGACGACACCGTATTCACGCGTGTCCGTTTCGATAGCCGCCTTCAGCTTTCCATCGGCAACTCCGCGAGCGTCATCCAAATATTGTGAATATGCCGCGGACGGCAGCCTCTCGACATCCGCCAAAAGCCTAATCTCAAGGATGTCGAGCACGCCATGGTCCTCACAAGAGGTCAAGAGGTCAGAAACGTACCCACGCGGCACGACATCATTCTTTACCTGGGCACAGAACAGAGATCCCATCGCGATGGGGCGCGTTCCAAAACGTTCATCAAGTTCCCAGCCCAGAATATATGGAACTGGCGTAGATTCCATGTCGCCTCGAAGCTTAATGCCCTCAAGACGGGCGTTGCTGCCCAACTTAACAAGTGTCGAGACGGGCGCATCCATTGCCGGATTAAGTCCACGAAGTGCGATAACTGCAGCTTCACCTGTCGAACCCTGCATCGTTTCATATAAGTCGGTATGGCCAGAAAGCCAAATCCAGGCAGCATAGTTTCCATACTTTCGATAAAACGAGCGCACGGCGGCCTTATCGTCGGCGACCTTATCCATAAAGACAAGGACAACGTCGGTGTCTATGCCGCCCTCGGCATTTGCCCCATCGCGAGCAGCGATGATTGCTGACATATCAACATCGCCGGCAAAATAGAGCAAAAACTCATCGAGCGATCGAGAAGACGAACAGACGCCAAAGAATGCAGAGGGTTGCCGCAATACCGACTTAATCGCACCTTGGGCCATAGCATGCTTGTTTTCACCGGACGTCAACAAGCCCTTAAATAGGCAGGCCGCAAAATGTGGATCGTCCGATTGACGAGCAAGAAGCTCAAGACTGTGAATATCAGAAGCCAAACGAACCCTTTGACTGTCGGCGTTTGCTTCTCGAGATAAGACGAGCGAGAGGAATCCAGAGGGCAACACGCCAGATGAATTTGTGCCATCAAGGCCTGACTGCCGAGCATAGCGATCAATTGTATCCACAGCCATCGATGCAATACGCGCTGGCAAAGCATCGGGTGCATTAGTCAGCGAGACATCCTCGCCGCGCCACGACATAATCTTGCCGTTGGACATCTCATAGATTACGCAAGCGAGCGCCAGGTCGGGATTGGACGCTGTCTGGATATCCTCTTCGACTAACTGGTGAATCCTAGTCTGCAGGTCATTTTCACCCCAGTCGCCCATCAGGTTTTCGAGCTGCTGTTGGCTCATGCGAAGTTTAGCCTCGTCCCAATTGGAGGACAACGCTCGAGCGAGCAACACCGGATCGCTATACTGCTTGCCCGCAAACTCGTAAGGCTTGCGAGCACTGCCGGCGTCCATGGTGGGAAGCTTGCGATAGAAATTATCTGGGTCGGCCATCCAGTCTTTAACCTCTTCATAGCCAAAACGCTCGCCCGAAAGCTCAAACGTCAGGCCCTTGAGGAGGTTTCCCAGGGTTGCATCATCTGGATGGTTAAAGTCCGCAGGCTCACCCGTCTCTTGGCGATCGGAAAGCGTATTGTCGTCTATGAACTCCTGCAGCGGATGGACATTGTTTTCGTAGAGCGTCCAGACCGTGTAGCCAAACGAATACCAGTCGTTTCGAGGGTCGACCATACCACCACGACCGGGCGTGTAGCCGTCGGAGCGCGTCATGGTGTTCGTCAGTCGGCTGTCAAATCCGGCAAGCGAGCGGGCGGAGCCATAATCTCCAAGCACGATCTGCTTGTCGTACAGGTAGACGTTCTGCGGCTTAATGTCACGATGGACAATGCCGAGCTCGGTATGGAGCAACTCGATTGCCTGGCTGAGCTCGGGAATCACGCGGCTCTTAACCATATTCTTGCTACGGGGACGATCGAAAAGGCATGTGGCCAGCGGCGTAATGGAAACATCCCACAGCTGAGGAGCCGCAGCCCCCACTTCGGTCGCGCTCAGGCCCTGGTGCAGATAGGCAAAGATGGGCAGCAGATGCGTTTGAGACACGGGGCGGCCATTAAGCCCCATTACGGCGCTTACCACCTTTTGATATGCCGAACGCTCGGCGCCCACAAGAGGCTTAAAGACCTTGGCAACGCATGCCAAACCATCGCTCACCCGCTCGGCGGCAACAATGCTAGATTGACCGCCATGGCCAATGACCTGTCCCAAATGAATAATAAACTGCTGCCCGTCATTCGAGACAACCGTCGCATCCTCTGCAACAAAAGGCGAGGCAGATGCAGCGGCCGCATGTGCGCCCCCACGAGAAACGGTCACCGTTTCACCGTTGGGACTGGCCGTGGCGCCGCGCGAGACAGTTACCGTCTGCCCGTCGGGGCTCGCAGCGCGCGACACCGTGACAGTTTCGCCTGCCGCAGAAGTACCAGGACGTGAAACAGTAACGGTCTTGCCGTCGGCGGAAGCGCCAACAGACGGCCTCGTAACCGTTACTGTTTCACCATTCGATTCAGTCATCGGGCGATACACCGTTACGGTTTCGTTTGTCGATGGCGCGTCGTCGCGGCGGACGGTGACCGTTTCACCAGATGCCGAAGCATCGGCTCGACGCACCGTCGCGGTCTCTCCAGGTGCAGAAGTCTGGCCACCACGGTTCACGGTAACCGTCTCTCCCCCTACGGGCGCATTCCCGCGGCGCACCGTTACGGTCTCATCATTGTCATTGCCGCCATCTCGGCGTACCGTAACCGTCTCATCAGACATGACTACTCCCCTACCTCAATTACAATCAGCGTCGCATCGTCCGTCGAGCCGTTCACCCGAGCCTCGGCATATAGCTCTTCGCACAACTGCGCACATGTCGAATCGCTCGCAAGCATCTGCTGCAAACGCTCCTGCGCAATCTGCCCATCGATACCATCGGAACAGATCAGATAGCGATCGCCCGGAAGCATCACGGTCGTCTTGACCTCAAGATTGCGACCGCCCTGATTGAGTCCAATCGCGAGCTCAATACAATGCGAAACGGCATCGTCTCTGTATTCAGCGCCAACGCCGCCCACGCGCCGCTCAGGCGTGTGGTCACAGCTAAGCACGGCAAGCACACCGCCACGCAGTCGGTACACGCGAGAATCGCCGGCATTAAAAACAGCACCGTGCCCGTCAGGAGCAACCACGAGGCCGGCAACCGTGGATGCAGCAACAGACAGTCCATAGCGAGCCGCATACGTCTCAACATCGTTCTCGGCTCGCTCGCCCGCCATGCGTAGGCGCTCCTGTAACGCGTTGACGGCATCGGCATCAAAGACGCGCACGGCCTGTGCAAACGCCTGAGCAGCGAGCGTCGAGGCGGCCGCTCCGTGCCCGCCTTCGCTCACGCCGTCAAAGACTGCCATGCAGCCCATCTCGCGCTCGCAATCGCCTACCAGGCCATAGCAAAGGACGTTGCCGTCAAGAAGCAAACGGTCCTCGTTGACGGGGTGATTGGTTCCCGCTTGGGTTTTTGCTGCAGCGATAAACTTCGTCATCGCCAATCGCCTCCCATCGATCCGGGCACGAGCTCAAATGCGATATGCGCATCATCGCCCTCGCCCTGCGGCACGGCGCGTGCCACCATACCGGGGCGACCGCGCCACTCGGCGCGGTGTTCAAACAGAAAATCGGAAAGTCCGTTAAGGTAACCGCTCTCCACCAGGTTGCCAATGCCGCGGCCGCCCTTGGCCTTGACGGCGTCCGTCATGGCAATGGAGTGCAGCAGCTCGCGGGCGGCATCGGTCGCCTCAACCGTAATATCGGGCTGTGCCTTATGCACGTTGCGGTTAACGGCATCGATCTTGGAATTGAGGATCTGAAGTGCCACGGCATCGTCGATAAAGTTGAAGATGACCACGTTGTCGCCGATACGACCCAAGAACTCGGGCTTAAACTCGCGATCCATCTCGGTGCGCACGCGCTTGCAAATCTCGTCATAGGGCGTGTTGGGCGCGATGGTATTACGAACTTCGTTGCCCTGCGCATCGATCTCAATCTTGGAAAAGCCGATGTTGCTCGTAAAGAAGATGACCGTCTCAGAGAAGTACACGGTATTGCCCTGGCCATCGGTCAGGCGTCCATCTTCGAGGATCTGCAGGAACTTGTCCATAATGCTGGGCGCGGCCTTCTCGATCTCGTCGAAAAGAACCACCGAGAACGGATTGGCCTTGACCGCATTGGTAAGCTGACCGCCCTCGGCATAGCCCACGTATCCCGGAGGAGCGCCAAAGAGCTTTTGATCGGAGTTCTCGGCACCGTACTCGGACATATCAAAACGCAGCATGCTGCGCTCATCGCCAAAGAGGAGCTCCGTAATGGCCTTAACGATCTCAGTCTTACCGGTACCGGTGGGACCGCTCAAAAACAGGACGCCTTTGGGCTTGGAACCAGACGAATGGGTGGCGCCTGAAAGGCCCATGACGGAGCGCTTGAGCACGGTGACGGCCTTCTCAACGGCCTCGTCCTGGCCCTTCACGCGGCGTTTGATCTTTGCCTCGGGATCCTCTTCGAGCTTCTCGAACATCTGCTGCCATTTGTTCTCTCGAAAACCGTACTTATACACGTCGACGAGCTTGGGAAGGATGGCCTCAATTGAAGCATCGGGGTTTTGCATATCGCGCTGATACATGCGCTGCAGGCCCTCGAGCTCCTTAACGCTCATGCCGTCGGTGGTATCGATAAAGCGGCGCACCGCACGGTCATCGGAATCGGACAGCGCCTCACCAAAGCCAAACTTGCTCTGAATATAGGCTTCGCGCATGTCGCGGTCGGGATGCGGCAGCGTGATGGTGCGCAAGAAGGGGTTCTCCTCGATAAACCACACGGGCAGGTTGCGCACGTTATCCGTTACCAGAATGAGCGTGTTGACGGCCGTACGGTTAATGAGACGAGCCTTGCTGGCACCAAGGTACAGGTTAAGGAAGAACTGCGTCTCGTCGGGCATAAGACCGGTCGAGGAGGCAAGCAGACGCGACGCCATGTTGACGATCACGCAAAGCGGCTTGGCCTCGGTGCCGCCATCGGGATTGTCGTTGTATTTAAGGCGCAACATTGAGCGGATAACCTCGCCGTATGATGGCAGGCTCGACTGCTCGGTGGCATATGCTTGGCGGCCATCGGCGATGCAGGCGTTCGCCTCCATCATGCGATCATCGCTCTTGGAAGCCTCGTCATGGGCCAGCGACACCAGGCGTTTGCAATCGACGTTACCCATGCTGCTCGAGAACAGCTGGATGGGGTCAAAATATGCCACGTTGTACTCAACTGAGCCATTGGCGTCTTCAAAAAGGCCGCGTACGACCTCGGCAAGCTCCGAAAACTGGAGCCCGCCGTCAACCACATCGGGATACTTGTCGTTCACGTTGCCCTCAAGGATAAAGAGGCTCTTCACTCCTTTAAAGTTGAGCATCTCGCGCTGCCAGGATTGGCGCTCGAAATCAGTTGCCATGTGTTATACCTCCTTGGCAGAAAATTCATGGTGGTAGCGGTCGGCAATACCAACGGTGATAATCATGCCGTCCTGGACATAGTTTTGAAGCTGACGCGGCTGTTGAAGATACTGGTTGTAATCATCGTGTGGGCGGTCGCTCAGGTAGATCACGCGCTGGTTAGTCGAACCGCGCAGCGCGCAGTCGGGCACGTTAAGCTCGTCTATGTACGGACCGTCAATCAGCACATCGATGAGGGACTTAAGCGTCTCCCACGTATCCGCACCGATCACTTGCGGCAGCTCTTCGAGCGTAAATCCGGTGTAAACGAGAATGTCATCGTAAGCGCAGCGGATCGTTGCCAGCAGCTTCACGAGCTCTGATGCCTGCTCGAGCGGATCTCCACCCGAAACCGTCAGCCGATGTACGCCGTGCTCGTGCGCGGCATCGAGCAACATTTGCGCAAGCTCATCAACATCGACATCCTGCTCGGGCAGCTGGTTGCGCCATTGGGGCGAAATACATCCGGCGCAACGCTTTGAACAACCAGCGGTCCAGACAACAATACGTTCTCCCGGACCCAGCGAGACGACGGGAGCAAGCACATGGCTAACGAACATCGGCGTAATCCTCGCCCGGATCGAGTGTACGGTACACGGCCGAGGTACGGGCAAGCGAGCAACCGCATTCCTCACAGCCATCCCCAACCTTTGCACGCTCATCAGCAACGAGATGCAAACGACCGCACTCGGGACACTCGACAAACCAGCCCTCGACACCCGCAGACTCACCAGCAGCAAAAACAACCGGTGCCGCAGCAGACGCGGGCTGAGGCGCAGACCAAGCCTGGGTCTGCACGGGTTGCGCCACGGGCGGTTCCTCCACGGTAACCGTCAGACGCAATTGGGCAAATTCGCCAGACGCAGCCGGAATGAGCAGCGTATCGCCGGTATGAATCGGCTGGGCCACGCCGGGAACCAAGTTGAGGATCTGGCCGCCACGCATAAGAGCCGTTCCGTTATTGGACCCCTCATCGGCAACCATCCATGTGCCCCGCTCAAAACGAACGCTGGCATGCTGCCGGGACATGGCAAAGTTCGAAGCCATAGAAGAAAACGCGTTGCGTCCAAGCACGGCGGCGTCCGTGAGACGAAGCTGCTCGCCCATAACTGGATCGGCAAGCGTAAGCGCAGGAACCGCAGGAGTAGCTGCGGCATTCGCCATGGGTTGCGGCGCGGGCTGCGGCATTGGCGCAGGCGTCGGCTGTGGCGCAGCAACCGGAGCGGGTTGCGGAACGGGCATGGGGGTAGGATGCGGCGTGGGAGCAGGAGCAGCCTGATGTGTCTGCTGGGGCGCGGGACGCTGAGGCCGCGAAACACCGCCCATCGATGATGTTGCAGGATAGACGGCGGGAGCCGGACGCTCAGCGGCCGCGGCGGCAAAGCCGGACGCCGAGGTGACTGGCGCCTCGGGTGCCGAGACCGCGGGCGCAGGGGCCGAAGGCGCGGGAACCGCACCAGCGGGACGCGGCGTCCCGCAGTCCTCGCACATATCGCGGGCATCATCGTTCATAAGACCACAGATAGGGCATTCCCATGTCATGGTTTACCTCATTTCCCTTTGCTTGAGCTGACTTGCTTGACGGCGATTACGCAGGCGACGCTCTGCATCTGTGGAAGGCGTGGGCGGCACGTAATCGTGCGGGTGAATCTCGACGGCAGCATCCGGACTTGGCGGCCGCACAAAACCAGCCGAGGTGTCCGCAAAGACGCCGCGCTTCTTAAGGTCTTCACTGAACTGCTTATAGAAGTCACAAAACTCCACTTGGTCCTGAACGGCCTTATCGACGGTTGACTGATCCTGGATCTTCATGTCTTTGATAATCGTGGGATTATTCGGGTCTTCAGAAAACTCAGCTGGGTCAGCCTCTACGACACGCATGATGACCTGCTGTTCGCTGCTACCCTTAAGGACAGCGACCGCTTTGCGTTCGTTTGTGTCAAACATAAGACGCCAGGGTTTGCCCGAGCCATCCATAACGGCATAACGGACCACATTGACACCACGTTCCGCCATAGCATCATTAATTGCACGCTCGATATACTCGTCTTTTACGGCCTTATCAAGCTCGGCATCGGCGATTTCGATTTCTTCGTAGATATTATCGATTTCATAAATGTGCTTAAGAACAGTCGGGCGATGGTATCGATCGTTGAGTAGCTCTACTCGAATCTGGTACTTCGTGTACTGCTCATGCTTCTCGGCAGACTCATACTGGGCGCGCTTCATGACATGATCGAAATCCTTGATGCTCTTATTAATAGCAAGCAGCTCCTCAACAGTTGAATCGGAATCAAGCGCATCATAGGCGGCACGGATCGATTCGAATTTCGCGCTTATTCGATTACGCAGCGCCATATCCAAGGCTTCATCCTGCATCAAAGAGATGGCGACTTCCGACCACGCGTCAAATGATTGCGCCGCCCCCTCAAACGTTTCAACGCCCGAAGAAGACTCCGCCGCCGCGGTTATCTGAAGCAATGCCCTCTTCAGATCTATAGGATTATCAGGCGTTACATCAAAATCAATCGCCCTAGCAAGACCTTGTGCTCTCAGCTTTTCAACGGTCAAAGCAGCATCAATCTGACTTTTGCTCATCTCCACCCTCTGCTCCAGATGAGCATCAAAAGTCATTTGTGGAAACAGGACGTGAAGCGTTGAAAACAAATGAGCCAACGCCTTCTCCATCCTCACCCTTGTATCCCTACCAAGACTCATCGTGTTTTCTTCATGTTCGGCAGAAAAGGAGCGAGAACAATTGGTGATCAACTCATCCAACATTGCCCGTGTTGATTCATCCAGCCCGGAAGTTATCTCATCAATCCGTTTCCTAAGGTCCGCGAGAGTCTCATTGAATTCCTCTTTGGCAGCATAACTTGCATTTTTTTCCGCCGTCTCACGGGCAGCCAACGCATCCGCAACAATTGTGGTGGGAGCCAAAAGGACCATACCAACAGCGCCGGCAGCACCCAAGCTTGTCCCAGCATATACGAGCTTACTTGTTGTAGGGACAGCAGACACAACCATCCCAATCACGCCACTCATACTTGTTATCCCTCCGTTTTTGACCAGCTTGGTCCTTGCGTCTTTCCTACATCTTTCTACCGCCGTCTTGCGCGATTCTGTTGCGCAACATTGGCGAGCGGCAGATTTGTCGATGTTGCGCAACAGAAGGCAGCGGCTAGCGCATATCCTGCTAATGGAAGAAAGGATGAAAGCGCGCCATGACCGGATCCTACGAAGAAGTTCGACTCGTCAAGTTTCATACGCCAGCACTGCTCTCCGAGCGTGAGCAGGCCGCGGCACGGCGTCGCTTTTGCACGCTTCTCGTTCCGCCGCAAAAGGGCGGCTTTGGCGGCAACGCTTATGTCCGCCGCGTCCAGAGCGGCGATCGCGCTTTTGAGCTCGCGCTTAAGATGCCGCGCCCCGATGCCCAGCCCGAGCAAGAACAGCTCAACCGAGAAACTTTGGAAGAGGAGTACCGCACGCTCTCCGTCGTATCCAATCTAAGGGGTTTCCCCGATGTCTACGGGTTTGGTTACACGGCAGACGGAACCCCGGCGCTGCTCATGGAGTGGGTTGATGGCGTCTCGCTTCTTGATGCACGGTCCGCTCTATGTGATGGCGCTGCAACCTGCCCCGGCGATATCGTCGCTGCGCTGGGCCTAAGCGTACTCAAGATCATCTTGTCCACGCAATCGCTCGACACGCCCTTTGTTCACCGCGACCTCTCCATGCGCAACATCATGCTGCGCCACGATCGCATCCCGCTCGACGAGCAGGTTTCGAGTGGCTATTTCGACATCTGCCTGATCGATATGGGCAGTGCCAAGCTCGTTAAACCGGACTTTTCCTTTACCGTCGACGTCAACGCTTTTCGCGGTGCCACGCCGGCATACGCGGCACCCGAAATGCTGGAGCGGTTTAAGGCCGACCCCGGCGCGCGCGACAATCCCGCCGTCGATATCTATGCGCTGGGAAGCATCCTCTACGAGCTTTATTGCGGACGCGCCCCCTTTGAGGCAGAGCTCAGGCGCTCTGGAGATCACGCGCGTCTCAAGCGCACCGTGCAGCCGCAGCCCCTTTCGCCCACAACTCCCCGCGAGCAGGGCTTGGTCAACGCGATTATGGCTTGTTTGGCAGTCTCGCAAGACGCACGCCCCTCGGCAAATGAACTCGCGGCGCGCCTGGAGCCTTTCGCCCGCATGGGTGCTCCGCGAAAACGCCGGCCCGTGGCGGATCGCGGCAGCACAGCCGTGCGGACGGACGCCACCGTCCCCACCCGCACGGTTGCACAGGCGCAGCCCGCGTCTCGGCCAACCCCATCCACCGAGACGGTCCGCAGCGCCGAGTCCATGCGTCGCGCACGCCTTGCTGTCAAACGTCAACGCTCGATGGCACTCACGATGGTGATTGCTGCCCTGGTAGCAATCGTGGTTATACTCTTCCTCGCATCTGCCGGCATGCTTTAGCCGGCAGTAAAACCAAAGCCAGCAAATAGACCCATTTGCAAATAGCGGTGGCGGGCGCAACTCTCAATAAAGCCGTGCCTGCCACCGTCCCCATGCATCGCACGCTGACAATACGAGGTACTAGGAAATCAAAAGCTCAAAGGAATCCGTGATGCGCGTTCCCATGGTAACGGCGCCGTCTCCCGATTCGACTTTGGTATTCAGGTAGTACTTGCCGTTCTTCTTTTTAGGAACACCCGTAACCGTAAGGTCGCAGTCCTCCTCCTCGACGGGAAGCGAGAACTCAAAACCCTTGTTTCTAACAAACGTACCGGTGACGTCCGTGTAGGTGCGATAGTCGTCACCATCGGATTGGGCGACGGTTTTTTCGGCGTTATAGGTATCGTGGGCATGCAGCGTGGCCGAGATGTCTGCAACCACTTCGCCGGAATCGCTGATGCTCTTAAACACAATCACAAGGTCGTTTTTGCTCGCGCCGTAGCAAGTATGGCCCCAAGAATTGCCCGTCTCCTTAAGTGCTCCGCGCCACGTGGTGTTGGCAAAGCTCGTGGGCTTATCGATGTTGATCTTCGCTGTGCTACCAGAGGTCGTAGTGGTCGACGAAGTCGCATTGCCCGTCGTGGAAGAGCCTTCGGCATTGGAGCTGGCGTCCTCGCCGTTCTTGCTTGCGGTCTTGAGCTCCGCCTTAGCATCCTTAAGGTCGGACTTTGTCTGATCGAGCTCGTCTTGCGTTGTTGTGAGTTCGTCCTTGGAAGATTCAAGCTGCTTCTTGAGCTTTTGAATCTGCTCCGTATTTTGCGGATGGGCCAAACCGTATGAGTAGCCCGCCCAGCCGGCTCCCGCGCACAAGGCGGCAACGACAATAACGCCGGCGGCGATGACAGGCGCATACGACTTGCCCAGGCGCTTGCGTGCTAGCTTGTACTCGGCCTTGGCCGTCTTGAGGCTCTCGCGGTCCTGCTCGAGCTGCTCTTTCTCGCTGAGCGGCGTTGATCCAAGATCGGCATGGTAGGCAGGCTCAGTTTCCGCGTCCTCGATCGTAGTGCCAAAGTCTGACAAGGGATCGACTACACGCGTGGCGTCCGAATCGGATTCGGGCACAGCGGGCTCAAACGCGCCGGGTGCCGCCACCGGCTGCTCGTCTGTTTTCGAGACAGCATCCGCCTTAGGCAACTCCACCGTCGCCGCCGTAGCGGCCTCGCCGTCGCGCCAAGAAAAGGCAGGGCTCTGTGACACGGTCTGGGGCGTAGTATAGGGATCTTCGGAAACGGGCGCAGTCGACGAGGGCACGGCAAGAGGCGATCCACACTCAGAGCAAAAACTAGCGTCATCGGGCAACAATGCACCGCAATAAGGGCATTCCATAGGGCACAACCTCTCAAAATGTGTCGTTTGCAGCCATCCTGCAACTTGGTGTATATGCCCTATAATGTCTCAATAGTCATGCAAAGCGTTGCGCAACATTTTTCGAGTCGGTACGCTTTGAGCGTAGCCATTTCCTATCATGTTTGCAGTACGTCATTAAAGTTATCTGGGGAGGCAGCCATGGCGGCGGAAACACCGTGCTCGGTCCTCTACAACGACATCCGATCGTTCGGCGGTCTCAAGCATCTCGAGATTGCGCGAATGCTCATTAACGGCAATTCGTATGCAGGCAGTACCCTGCTCGACAAATGCTCTACCAACCGCTCGTACCTCACTCGCTACATCGTCCACCGCGAGCCCGATCAGTGTACGCCAGGTATCTACAATGACCTTACCGTCTCCACGCTCAACCTTGCCGCCGCCATCGGCAACAAGCTCGGCGGAGGCGATCGTGCCTATCAGAAAATATCCGAGCATTACAGCGGCCCGGCGGCTCAAGGCATGATGTCGATTCTCGCCGATTATGACCTCGACGACCGCCTCTACGCCAATGCTTTGGGGCGTATCAACAGCTCCGATGACCACAGCCCCCGCGAAAAAAGCACGCTCTTCTTGATGCTCTTTGTGGCAACGGGCGCACTTGCCGACCCCGTTCAAGGCGTGGCCACCGTCGAGCGCTTTTGCGACAGCAAGACGGGCGGGCACTTTGGCACCACCGAAACTACCGTTGGACGCGGCTTTATGGGCAGTCTGGATCAGCCGCGCGCCGTCGCCCCCAACCTCGGTCTGCTCAGGACACATGCCGACAACTGCGTCGACATGCAAATCCATCCACTCACACGCGATCCGCGCGGCACCGTGATCGGTTCTTTGCCCAAAACCTCGCCCAGCATCACCGATGTGGGCGCCGACGCATCGCGCGAGCATCTTCGCATTTGGCTTGAGGGTGAGCACTGGTACGCCCAGGGCCTTGGATCGACCAACGGCACGGTGCTCGAATCGGGTGCAGGCGACGGCGATATCGTAATCGAGCCGCCCCGCGACCAACGAGAGCCCGGCAAAGTCTATCCCCCTGTGGAAATCGCCAACAGCGACAGGCTTCATTTGGGTCTCTATACAACGTTTCTCGTTATTGTGGACTAGCGCGTAGAGACGTGGGAAAACAGGTGTCACTCGTCTTATATCATTTACGTTGCACGCTGCACTATAAATAGCAATACGAGTCAGCTTATCGGCAAACACGTCTATCATGGGCTTTAATCTATAATCGCGTTCTCGGTGTGAGCACGCGGCCCCACCAAACGGAGGAACGCCTTGGATACCACCAACACCGCCCCTGGCGACAAACTCATCCGTCTCGACACGTTCGATACCGCTGTGGCGGTCGACCCCAGCGCCGAGGACGACGCCAAGCGCCGGTTTATGACGCTTATTCTTCAGACGGCATACCGCGACGGCGGCAATATCGGACACGTGCTTCGCGCGACCAACACAAGCGGCGAGGTCTTTGCCGTCAAGCTGCTCAAGGACAACGCCATCCTTTCTGACCAAACACCCGATCGCTCCGCCGAGCAAGCGGCTGCGCACCTGGCCAACACCGCCGCGTTGTTCGAGGAGTACCGTCATCTGTGCACCGTCTCGCACCTGCGCGGATTTCCGCGCGTCTATGGCTATGGATCGTGCGAGGACGACCCGCTCATCCTCATGGAGTGGGTCAAGGGCACCTCGCTCAAGCAGGCGCTGCCCTTGCTTCCGCACGATGCCTCGGGCGGGCTAACCACCCAGATGGTGGCCGCCGTTGGAAACGCCGTGCTTCGCGCACTCCTGATGACCCAGGGACTCGTAAATCCGGTCGTCCATCGCGATCTGTCGCCCGCCAATATCATGTTCCGTACCACCAGTCGAACGCTCGAGCAGCAGATCGCCGATTGCTCCTTTGACCCCTGCCTCATCGACATGGGCTCCGCGACCATGGCCCTCGGCGACGACACGATCACCCGGCGCGCCGACATCTGGCGCTTTGCCACACCCGCATACGCCGCGCCCGAGATGCTCACGCAGGATATCGAAGGCATCGCGGCCCTTCGCCGCTCGCCCGCAATCGACGTCTACGCGCTTTCGAGCATTCTGTACCAGCTCTACAGCGGTCGCAAGCCGTTCGATGTGGAGTCGACGGGTGCCGCGGCAACGGGCTCGTTCTACCTCATAAAGACCAAGACCAAGCCGGCGCCGCTCGAGCCGCGATGCAATGACGACGAAGCGCTCGTCCAGATCATCATGAAAGGCATTTCAGTCGAGCAGTGCGATCGTCCTACCGAGCAGCAGATGCTCGAGGTGCTCTCGGCATACTTCACCGATGCCGAATCCGAGGGCCGCGAAGGCGCAGGAGACGAGGCCGCGATTGATATCGATTCTGGCACGCACCTTAAGGTCGACGTCGCCGGCGAGCGCGAGAGAGAGATCCTGGAGCAGGTCCGGCACGACGCCATGACCCGCCGCCGCTTTATTATCGGTGGCGTTGTCGCGGCCGTTGCGGGGCTCGGCGTTATCGGGGCGGCAACCCATGGCTTTGGCATCCCCGACTACCTAGACGGCATCCGCAGTTCGCTTGACGACTACACCTGGGATCAGCTGCAGGAGATTTCGCTCAAGATTAAGGCCGCCGAGACCCGTAGCGAGGCACGCGAGATTGCCAAGCGCTACCATCTGCTCGATGACAACGGGCATATCCCCTATCCATGCACCAAGCGCGTCACGCTCACCAACGGGCTGGAGGTCGGCGCACAACTCGTGGGCATCCGCCACGACGAGCTTCTAGACGGGACGGGCAAGGCCGGACTGACGTTTATGTTCGATGCCGGCATTGCCGAGCGCGATGCCGCGGCCCAACCGTTGAGCGCCGGCTGGGCAGATTGCGAGCTGCGGGAATGGCTCGATAACGATGGCCTTAAGCTGCTGCCCAACGAGTTGCGCGCACTCATTAAATCTGTCAAAAAGATCTCGAATAACGTTGGCGCTGCCAGAAGCGCATCGTGTCTGAGCGAGTTGCCCGCAACCCTTTGGCTGCCCGCCATGGTCGAGCTGTGCGGTACGCAACCGCCCGATTCGTTTGCCGAGGACTATCACTACCTGGCAGACATCTACAACGGCGAGGGCAAGGAGTATCAGCTCTTCCGCGAGCTCAAGGTGAGCCCGTATTCCACGAACGAGACGTTGGTTCGCCAGTGGAAGGGCAAGGACACCTGTTGGTGGGAACGAACGGCGAGCCCCGACACATCGGAGAGCGAAGGCACACTCTATATGAACCGCGTGGGACACGACGGCGACGTCTTTATGTACGCAACGCCTGCGGAAAAGCCAAACAAGCGAACCTGCGTGATTCCCGGATTCTGCATCTAGGCAGCGGGCGTCTTGCCGTGACGGGACCCCACCCCGGTAATCGTCTTAATCTGTAACAGTTAGAGGTCATATTTCCCGCCAGATGTTACAGATTGAGACATTGAGTTTCCTGCCAACTGTTTGTCTTGATCCGTAACAGCTATGGTTCAAAAACCGATCCAGATGTTACAGATTGAGATGATTGGTTGGGACGGCCACCGATTGAGCAACCACCCTCATCTGTAATGAAAAGTCATACATTCCAACTATTACTAGACACCCCCAGGGGGTATGGGTATATAGTATCGAGAGGTTAACAATTCCAACACCGAACTACAGAAAGGAGAGGCCATGGCTCAAGATAAGTTCGACGTAGGCGGCATGACATGCGCCGCCTGCCAGGCGCACGTGGACCGTGCCGTGAGCAAGCTCGACGGCGTCCAAAGCGTCGCGGTCAACCTACTCGCCGGTTCCATGATGGTCGACTACGACCCCGCGCAGGTCTCCCCCGACGATATCTGCACCGCCGTCGACCGCGCGGGCTACTCGGCCTCACCCGTCAGCACAGGCACCGGTGCCGCCGGCTCAAACGGCAGCGCGCAAGCCAGGTCCGGCGCCGCCCATATGGAGTCGCCCGCCAAAAAGTTGGAGGCCGCCGCCTCTGCCATGCGCACCCGCCTCATCGTCTCGATCGTCTTCCTCATCCCACTGTTCTACATAGGCATGGGACACATGCTCGGCTGGCCGCTGCCCGGCATTTTCACCGACCATATCCACAGCATGACGCTCGCCCTCACCGAGCTTGTCCTGCTCATCCCCATCGTCTACGTCAACGACGCGTACTTTATCAACGGGTTTAAATCGCTCGCGCACGGCGCGCCCACCATGGATGCCCTTATTGCCGTGGGCGCCACCGCTTCCATTGCCTGGTCGCTCTATGCCATGTTCATCATGGCCGACCAGCTGGCCACGGGGCAGGTGCACGAGGCCATGATGACAGGCATGGACAATCTGTATTTTGAGAGCGCGGGCACGATCCTGTCGCTCGTCACCGTGGGCAAATACCTCGAGACGCGCAGTAAGTCCAAAACCGGCGGCGCCATCGAGGCGCTCATCGATCTGGCGCCTAAAACCGCGACCGTCGTTGCCGACGACGGCAGCGAAACCACCGTCGACGTCGATAACATCCTTCCCGGCCAGGTCCTGCGTGTGCACCCCGGCGAGTCAATCCCCGTCGACGGCGTGGTGCTCGAGGGTAGCTCGGCCGTGGACGAGAGTGCGCTCACCGGCGAGTCAATCCCCGTGGAAAAGACCGCCGGCGACACCGTCAACGCCGCCACCGTCAACCGCACCGGCTCGTTTACCTTCCGCGCCACGCGGGTTGGTGCCGACACGTCGCTGGCCAAGATCATCCAGCTCGTCGAGGACGCCAACGCCACCAAGGCGCCCATCGCCCGCATGGCCGACAAGGTCGCCGGCGTGTTCGTGCCCGTGGTGTTCGTGATCTCGGCCGTGACCTTTGCGGTGTGGATGGCACTGACCGGCAGCATAAACGAGGCACTTACCTCCGCCGTGGCCGTGCTGGTGATCAGTTGTCCCTGCGCGCTCGGCCTAGCCACGCCCGTCGCCATTATGGTAGGCACCGGCAAGGGCGCCGAGATGGGCATTCTGTTTAAGAGCGCCGAGGCGCTGGAGAACCTGCGCGGCGTGGGTACCGTGGTGTTCGATAAGACGGGTACGGTCACCCGCGGCAAACCTGCCGTGACCGATATCGTGGTAGCCACGCGCGCCGATGGCTCGCCCGCCATGAGTGAAAAGGCGTTACTGAAGCTCGCTGCCGCGCTGGAGCGCTCGAGCGAGCATCCGCTGGCCGAGGCGATTATGACCGAGTGCGAGGCGCGCGGAATCGTGGCGCGCATGGTCGAGGACTTTGCCGCCGTGCCCGGTCACGGCGTTACGGCACGCGAGGGACAAAACGCCATCGCTGCCGGTAACGTGCGCTTAATGGGCGAGTTGGGTATCACCGTGCCCTCAGGACTTGCCGAGCGATTCGCTGTCGAGGGCAAGACACCGTTGTTCTTTGCCAAGAACGGCGAGCTTGTCGGCACCATTGCCGTGGCTGACGAGGTCAAGGAGACGAGCGCCGAGGCCATCGCTGCGCTGCGTTCGCTCGGCGTCGACGTGCACATGCTCACCGGCGACAACCGTGTGACGGCCGAAGCAATCGCCCGCCGCGTAGGACTGAGCAGCAAGCAGGTCATTGCCGACGTGCTTCCCGCCGACAAGGAACGCCACGTGCGCGAACTGCAGGATGCGGGCGGCAAGGTCGCCATGGTGGGCGACGGCATCAACGACTCCCCTGCCCTGGCGCGCGCCGACGTGGGCCTTGCTATCGGCACCGGCGCCGACATCGCCAAGGAAGGGGCAGATGTGGTACTCATGCGCAGCGATCTCATGGACGTCGCCCGCGCTATCGAGCTTTCGCGCGCCACGATTCGCAACATCAAGCAAGACCTGTTCTGGGCGCTGTTCTACAACGGCATCGGCATTCCGCTCGCTGCGGGCGCGTTCTTCCCCCTCACCGGCTGGCAGCTCTCGCCGATGTTTGGCGCCGCGGCGATGAGCCTGTCGAGCGCGTGCGTCGTGTCCAATGCTCTGCGCCTGAAATCCTTTAAGCCTATAGTGGCAAAATAGGCTCACCATTACGTCCATTTAGAACGGGTTTTCCAGGTGCCCGAGATTGACCTGAAAGAGGAGCGACGCGTACTTTGGTACGCGAGCGACGGCTTGAAGGTCAAGGTCGGGTGCCTGGGAAAGCCGACATAACAGAGAGGAATACCCATGCGATACACAATTAAGACTTCCGGCCTTATGTGTGGCCACTGCGACGCTACTGTCGAGACGGCACTGCTCAACGTGGCCGGCGTGACCGACGCCGATGCCGATCACGAGACCCAGACGGTACAGGTGGAGTGCGCCGACACCGTGGCCGCTGAGCAGCTCGCTGCCGCCGTCGAGAGCGCCGGCGAGAAGTTCCACGCCCTGTCCGTGACCGCAGCCTAGCAGCTACCAGAAGCATTCGACCCCATCGACCAGAAACGAGGACCCGCCATGATGGCAGACCACAAATCGGTGAACCGTATGCTCAAGACGGCGCGCGGCCAGATCGACGGCATCCTGCGGATGGTCGAGGAGGACCGCTACTGCGTCGATATTTCCACGCAGCTCATGGCCACACAGGCACTCCTCGCGCGCATTAACGCTGACGTGCTCAAGGCGCATATCGAGGGCTGCGTGACTTCGGCAATCGAATCGGGCGACGAAGACCTCAAAGCCGCGAAGCTCGCCGAGATCGAACGCGTCGTCGACAAGCTCTCTAAGTAATCGGCGCATTGAGGACAAACCACTTTGCACCGTCTTGATGTTCCGAGGACAGGTATGTTTGCACCACATTGGTGCAGATTAACCTGTCCCCCTTGCTCTAAATCGGGTATAAAGGCGTGCGGCATATCGAACGAAAGGCAATTTGCATGAATGACTTTATGAAGGGCCGCAATGGCGCCGACGAGCTCACCATCGTGATGGGTTTTGCGGGCATCGTCATCGCGATGATCGGATCGATGGCCCGCGTCCAGTGGCTCAGTTGGATCGCCATCGCCGTCATCGTGATCGGCGTACTGCGCGGCCTGTCCAAAAACATCGACGCACGTCGCAAGGAGAACGAGGCCTTTGTCGCCGGCTCGGCTAAGGTCCCCGGCTTGGGCAAGTTTGTCGCCAGCTTGGGTGGCGGCGCTGCAGCGGCCAGCACCTCACGCGCGGCCGGCACCAGTAAGGAAGACTTTGAGCGTGCCAAGCGCACGGCCAAGAAGATGTGGAAGGGTCGCAAGACCACGGCATACCTCAAGTGCCCCAACTGCGGCCAGATGCTCTCCGTCCCCAAGGGCAAAGGCAAGATCCGCGTCACCTGCCCCAAGTGCCACGCCAAGATGGAGACGCGCTCGTAGCCGCCATACCGCAGGACAAAATAAAAGCCGAGGTCTCGCACTGGGACCTCGGCTTTTTTGAATGCGACAAAGGGCCCGCCCCCGTCACACCTACGCCACGCCGTCGCGGGCAAGCTCCTCGGCAAGCGCCTCGGCTGGCATGGCCATAATCGTGTCGAGCTCGGCGTCCACCTCGGGAATACGCTTCACCTTGAGTTTGCGCACCAAATCGCCACGACACATCACGTGCATCGGCTCGCGCAGAGCGCACAGGTCATCGAGCGGGTTCTCGCGCGTCACCAGGATATCGGCAGCCTTGCCGCACTCGATCGCACCGGTCTCGCCGCCCAGCCCCAGCAGCTCAGCATTGACCTGCGTAGCCGTATGCAGCGCAAACGCATTGCTCACGCCCACGTACTTGGCAAAATAGGCCACCTCGCGCCACATGTCGTACTGGGTCACGAACGGGCAGCTCGAATCCGTACCCAAACCTACCTTGATACCGGCTTCCAGCGCCGCACGAGCGCTCTCGATAATGCCCGAGCACACGATATCGCCGTTCTTCTTTTGCGTGTCAGTCGAATGAGTCTTTTCCGGATCGAGCAGCACAAACGGCAGTGCGGGGCTGATCGTGCAGGTCACACTCGGCGCACGCCCCTCGAGCTGAGTTCCCGCGGCGCCGCGGTACAGCTCCAGGATCTCGGGCGTCAACGGAGCGCCGTGCTCGATCGTATCGACGCCGGCCTCGAGCGCGGCCTTCACGCCCTCGATGCTCTCGACATGAGCCATAACTGGAAGGCCCATATCGTGCGCTGCCTTGCACGCCGCCGCGGCAACCTCCACCGGCATACGCAGCACGCCCGGCTCGCCTACCTCGGTCGCATCGAACACACCGCCCGTTACGAACAGCTTAATGACGTCGGCACCGCGCGCATACAGGTCGCGCACCTGTTCGGCCGCCTCGGAGGGACTGTTGGCCACCTGGGCGAACAAGCCCGCGCCGTGGCCACCCGGCACCGTGACGCCCGTTCCCGGCGCCACCAAACGCGGACCCTGATACTTGCCGGCGTCGATAGCATCGCGCACGGCCAGATCGGCAAACAGCGGGTCGCCCGCGCCGCGCACCGTGGTCACGCCACTTGCCAGTTGTTGTTGGGCGCTGCCCTTAAGAATATGGCGCACGATGGCGCGCCCCACGGGATTATCGAGCTTCTTCATCAGCGCGCCCGCATCGCCCGCCGAAACCGGCTTGCCCGAGCCACACAGATGCACATGCATATTGATGAGGCCCGGCATGAGATACGCCCCGGCCAGGTCGAGGACCTCGGCGCCTGCAGGCGCCTGCGCAACAGCGCTCGGCCCCATCCACGTGATGACACCGCGCTCAACGGCCACGGCCAAGTCGGGCTGCGGCTCCATATGCTCCGAACCATCCAGGACGGTCGCATTGATAAACAACGTGGAACGATCGGCAGACGCCATATCGAGCTCCTCCCTCACGATTAACTTGAACATTTGTCCATTATCACCTAATGCAGCAAACTAAAGTCGAACATATCGGTTAGCGGAGGGACGAGAGAGCTGTGAGGGCAAACGGAGACAGCACGGCAATGCTCCGGCCGTTCCAGCAAAACGTCTTGATTTGTAACAGGTAGACCAGGTTTTAGCAGCCAGATGTTACAGATCGAGATCTTTCGGCACCGCGTCCAGCCTTTGTCTCAATCTGTAACAGTTGGGTCGAATTTTGGCCGTTAGATGTTACAGATCGAGATATTCTCCAGCCCTGTCGTCAAACATCTAAATCTGTAACATGTAGACAGGTTTTCGGCCTCTAGATGTTACAGATTTAGATCTTCTAGCGGCAGCCAACCTTCTGTCTCGATCTGTAACAGTTACGAGGCCAAACGGCCCCTTGTTGTTACAGATCGAGACAAACTCGACAGGAACAACCACATCCGCGTTAGTCGTATCCCTCGGCGCCCATACCACTGACGCTTCCATCCCTCAGCCAAATCGGCCCGCTGCGAAATACCCGCCAGCCTCATCTTTTCAGCCAGCTTCCCTGGGTTCTTGAGCTCATCAAACGTGAACCTCAGCACCTTGTGCCCGAGCATTGTCAGATGAGATTCCCGCTGACGCTCTGCTACGAACGGGTCGACCGACTCCCGATCCCCACCATCCTGCAGGGTATACTTTCCTCTTCCGTCGAGCTCGCCAATCACGCACGTCCCGTCCTCGAGCCTCCAGAAATAATCGACCCGAAACACCTGGCTCGAATCGAGCGGATCGCGAAACTCCACCTGCAACTCTGGCACCGGAAAACCGTATGCAATAAAGAACGCTCGGAACCGAGACTCGCCACCGTTTTCGGACAGCCCGTCCGCATGCGACGCAATCACCTGAGCTCTGCGATACCCGCGTCTGCCCTCGCAATCGGCCTGGAGCCGTTCGCAGAGGTCGTCGCGCGATATGCCCTTCGCCCGCAGCGCAGAATCGGCAATCGCCAGACCATATGAAAACGGCGCACGCAGCAGACAATCCTCCACCGTGCGCCAAAACGGCGTCACTCGCACGCCGTCGACGCGCTCAAGCGCACCCGACGCCTGCGGACGCAGCAGCCTATATCCCGTACTCAACGCCACCGAACAACCCGTCTTGACCAAGTAACGCGGCCCGAGCAGATCATTCGGCACCTCCAGACCCCATATCAGCGCGGCGTCATACCCCCAAAACGCCCAATCGGGATGAAACTCCGCAAGCCCCTTGATGGTCCGCCGAGCCCGCTCCGGCGGCGTCAACGCATCCCATTCATGCTGAAAACAGAATAGGTGCGATTCGGGCTCCGCAATATCGTCTGTGCCCACATGGCGCCGCAGCCACATGAGCTCGGCATTGTCGTGCGTCGCAAGCAGCACGCCTTGTTCAGCCGCCTCCGTGAGCCTGGCGAGCATCCTATTCCGCGCCAAGGTGCTACGTGCTGCATGTTTGTGTTTGAAAACGGTATTAGACACTTTCATCACCACCACGTCAGACAAATGGACCATCGTCACCGTTGCCTCCGCTGACAAATGTCTTGATCTGTAACAGGAAGACAGTCTTTGAGCCTCTAGTTGTTACAGATTTAGATTGTTCGGCACCGCGCCCAACCTTTGTCTCAATCTGTAACAGTTGGATCGAGTTTTGGCCTGTAGATGTTACAGGTTGAGACATTTCCCCAGCTAGGTGCCAAACATCTCGATCTGTAACAGTTAGGTGTTCTCCAGACCCCTAAACGTTACAGATTTAGACAAACAAGCAACGCCCAAGCAGTCGTCTCGATCTGTAACGGGTAGACCGGTTTTTTGTCCCTAAACGTTACAGATCGAGATATAAAGGCAGAAGGCAAGGCAGGCGGCAGATGCCCATCCCCTACTCCCATTCCTGTTTGTAGATGTTGAGCGACTTTACGTAGCGCCCCTGGGCGCCCATGATGTCGCGAACCAGCCGTAAGAAGAAGCTGATACACGAGGTATCGAAGCCATCTTCTAGGTCCTCAGGATGCACGGCGCCAGGCCCGTCGACCGCCGTATCGCTCAGGCGCGCAATGTCGTAGAGGTAGAGCTGCCCCGCCGTCAGCCAGACATCGTCGACGCACGCGAGGCGCACCGCAATCGCGCCATCGCGCCAGTGCTCCTTTTGCACGATATGCGGATCGTAGACGTCAAAGCGACGGTCGGTACGCGTGTCACGCAGCGCGACCATACCGGTCGCGGGATCCTTATCCAAAATGCCAAAGCGCGAAAAATAGTGCGTGCCGCGCACCTGCTCGAGCCGTCTGAGCGAGACGGGCGAAAGCGACGCCGGCGGCTCGTCAACATACAGCTCAAGCAGCGTCTTGCCATGGTAATAGGGACGCTCGAACAGCAGCCAATCGGTAAATGCCATGTTATAGGCCATGATTTCATTTTGCGAGGGCTCCTCGCAATAGCTGAGCCATGGATCGACTATCACTTCGAACTGTGTACGCGCCGCCTCCAAAAACTGAAACTTGCGCAGCATCCAAAACTGGGCCATGCCGGCAATATCGTCACCGACGGCCTCGGCCAGACGTCCCCGGTCCAAAACATGATCAGCCATGGCATCCTCCTCAAACTGATAAACCTCAATTTGAGCTTACGAGGAGGGCGGGTGGTCGCCGCCATCACGGGCGAAATGGGCATCGGGCTGCAAACCAGATGCTGACCAAGCACTTGACGGGATACTTGCAGATTATACAAATTGCCACAAAATTGCAGGTAGAACTAGACGAATCACCCGCGCCGCTGTCCGCAAACAACTAAAGCTGTCACATAAACAGCAGAGCGCAACGAGCGCAAACGCCAACGGGTAGGCAGCCAAACGTCGGCAAACGAGCAAAACGCTCGCAAACCCGCAAGGAGTGTCCCCGGATGCCGGAACGTAAGGAACGTGCCCCAGCTGCCGGCACATGGGGACGCTCCTTACGTGCCGGCCGTTGGGGACAGCCCTTGCCGATTCGATTGTTGAGTAACTCCGTGATTGTCTTACAGCCCCAGCGCCTCGGCGACCTCGGCTGCGCAGGCGAGGGCATCGGCCATGGCACTCACCACGAGCGAGCTGCCGTTGCGGGCATCGCCGGCCACATACACCGGCGCGGCATCCGCGGCGACGCCGTCGACACGAGCCGCAAGATGCGAGTCCTCGGAGGCCATCACGGGCAACGGACGGCCCGCCGTGGCAATAGGCACGTCAACAGCGTCGAACACGCCGTGCTCCGGACCCGTAAAGCCACAGGCGATCAGCACCAGCTGGGCCGGCACCTCGTGCTCGGAGCCCGCAATGCGTTCGGGCTTGCCGGCCGACCAGTCCAGATCGACCACGCGCAGGCCCGCGGCCGCGCCCTTCTTGTCCAGCAATACCTCGAGCGTATCCACGCCCCAAGCACGCATCTCGCCGCCCATGGCAGCGATAGCCTCCTGCTGACCGTAGTCGGTCTTCTTAACGTTGGGCCACTGCGGCCAGGGATTGCTCGCAGCACGCTTATCGGGCGCGGCCGGCAAGAACTCAAACTGACGCACACTGCGTGCACCCTGGCGCACCGCGGTACCCACGCAGTCGTTGCCGGTATCGCCGCCGCCAATGACTACAACGTCCAGGCCGCGCGCGTTCACCGCGGGCTCACCGCCATCGAGTACCGAGACGGTCGAAGCCGTCAGGTAGTCCACGGCATACACCACGCCCGGGGCATCCACATTCGTAGCCGAAAGACCGCGGGGCGTACGAGCACCGGCAGCCACCACAACGGCGTCAAAACCATTGAGCTTGGCCGCCACCGCAGGGTTCGTAACGTCAGTACCCAGCTCAAAGACAATGCCCAGCTCGCGCATGAGCGCCACGCGGCGCTCGACCACGGACTTCTCGAGCTTCATGTTGGGAATGCCGTACATGAGCAGACCGCCTGGGCGGTCGTCGCGCTCAAACACCGTCACGCGGGCACCGCGACGCGCAAGTTCCCATGCAGCCACCAGGCCAGCCGGGCCGGAACCAACCACGGCGACCGAGGGCGCGTCCTCCCCTGCCGGCTCAAAGCGACGTGGGCCGCCGTTTGCCCATTCGTGGTCGCTGATCGCGCGCTCGTTATCGTGAATCGTTGTGGGCTGGCCGTCGACCGAACCCAGGTTGCACGCAGCCTCGCACAGTGCCGGGCACACGCGGCTCGTAAACTCGGGCATGGGCGAGGTGAGCGACAGGCGCTCGGCCGCCTCGTCCCAGCGACCGCGATACACCAGCTCGTTCCACTCGGGAATCAGGTTGTGCAGCGGACAGCCACTCGGACGCGCCTTGCCAAAGCTCGCACCCATCTGGCAAAACGCCACGCCGCACATCATGCAGCGGCTCGCCTGGGCGCGGCGCGCATCGTCGTCGAGCTCCACGTACAGCGGATCGAAATCGCGGCTGCGCTCCTCCACGGGGCGCAGCTCGTGGGCCACGCGATCGATATCAAGAAAAGCACCGGGCTTACCCATGGCACTTACGCCTCCTTCTTGGTCGAAGCAACAGGGCTGGCAGCCACGGGCGCAGTGCCCGCAGCACCGCCCGCGACATCAAAGCGAGCGACATCCGCGGCGCTCGCGCGGCCAGTCACGATGTCAAACGCCAACTCCTCGGCCTGCGCATGCGTCTTGCCCACGGCCTCGGCCGCAGCGACAATCGCCAGCACGCGCTCGTACTCGGTCGGAATGACCTTCACAAAGTGCTTGCTCATCGTCTCGAAGCTGTAGAGCAGCTTAATGCCGCGCGGGCTCTGCGTCGCGTCCACGTGCTCCTGGATGAGCGCGCGAATCTGCGCCAGCTCGCCAGCCGTCGGGGCCTTGAGTTCCACGCTCTCGTGGTTCACACGGGCCTCGAGCGTGCCGTACTGGTCAAAGACATAGGCCACGCCACCCGTCATACCGGCGGCGAAGTTCTGCCCGACCTCGCCCAAGATGAGCGCCAGGCCGCCCGTCATGTACTCGCAGCCATGGTTGCCGCAGCCCTCGACCACCACGGTGGCACCGGAGTTACGCACGCCAAAGCGCTGGCCTGCCAGGCCGTTAATAAAGCCGCGGCCGCTCGTGGCGCCAAAGAACGCCACGTTGCCCACGATGATGTTCTCGTCGAACTTGTAGGTCGCGTGCGGGTTGGGGCGCACCGACACCTCGCCGCCCGAAAGGCCCTTGCCAAAGTAGTCGTTGGCGTCGCCGCACACGTTGAGCGTAATGCCGCGCGGCAGAAAGGCGCCAAAGCTCTGACCGGCCGAACCATCGCAATCGATGGTGATGGAGCCGGCGGGTAGGCCCTCGGGATGCGCCTTGGTCACCGCATTGCCCAGGATGGTGCCCACGCAACGGTTGACGTTGGCGATATCGGCGCGGAACCGAATCGGGCGCAGGTGCGCACGGGCATCGGCCGTATAGGGCACAAACAACGTGGAGTCGAGCGTCTTGTCGAGCTCGCTGTCCGCAGCCATCTGCGGCAGGAAGTGGCGACCGTCGGCGCCCGGGATATGGGCACCGAACTCGCAGGTCGCGCTCGCCAGCACGGGCGACAGATCAAGCAGGTTGGCCTTGCGGTTGCCCGGTACCTCGATCTGGCGCAGGCACTCGGGATGGCCGACCATCTCGTCGACGGTGCGGAAGCCCAGGCTCGCCATGACCTCACGCAGCTGCTCGGCAACAAAGAGCATAAAGTGCTCAACGTGCTCGGGCTTGCCGCGGAAGCCGCGACGCAGGCGACAGTTTTGCGTGGCGATGCCGGCCGGGCAGGTGTCCTGCTGGCAGTCGCGCTGCATGAGGCAGCCCATGGAGATGAGCGGCATGGTCGCAAAGCCAAACTCCTCGGCGCCCAGCAGGCAGGCGACGGCAACATCGGTACCGTCCATGAGCTTGCCGTCGGCCTCGAGCACCACGCGGGAGCGCAGGCCGTTTTGCAGCAACGTCTGCTGAGCCTCGGCAAGGCCGAGCTCCAGCGGCAGGCCGGCGTGCCAAATGGAATCGCGCGCCGCGGCACCCGAGCCGCCATTGTGGCCGCTGATCAAGATCTTGTCGGCGGCACCCTTGGCCACACCGGTGGCGATGGTGCCGACGCCGGCCTCGCTGACCAGCTTGACCGACACGCGCGCACCGGGGTTGGCGTTCTTAAGATCAAAGATCAGCTCTGCCAGGTCCTCGATGGAGTAGATGTCGTGGTGCGGCGGAGGCGAGATCAGGCCGATGCCGGGCGTGGACTGACGGACCTCGGCGATCCAGGGGTAGACCTTCTTACCGGGCAGGTGGCCACCCTCGCCGGGCTTGGCGCCCTGGGCCATCTTGATCTGAATCTCGAAGGCGCTGCACAGGTAGCGGCTCGTTACGCCAAAGCGCGCACTTGCCACCTGCTTGATGGCGGAGTTCTTGGAGTCACCGTTAGCCAGCGGGGTCTCGCGACGCGGATCCTCGCCGCCCTCGCCCGAGTTAGAGCGTCCATGCAGGCGGTTCATGGCGATGGCCATGCACTCGTGCGCCTCTTTGCTGATAGAACCGTACGACATGGCACCGGTGTTAAAGCGGCGGACGATGTTGCGCGCGGGCTCCACCTCGTCGAGCGAAACCGGCGTGCGGCCGTTGGCATTAAAGTCGAGCAAGTCACGCAGGCGCACGGCACGGCCGGTGCGGTGCAGGCGGGCGCTGTACTCCTTAAAGGTGTCGTAGCTGTCCTCACGACAGGCGGTCTGCAGCAAGTAGACAGTCTGCGGATCGATGAGGTGATCCTCGCCGCTGAGCGGGCGCCACTTGGTCAGACCCAGCGTGGGCAGCTGATCGGGAGCCGGGCTCTTAAGGATAGCGAGCGCGGCGTCGTAGCGCTCGTTTTGCTCGCGCTCAACGTCCTCGACACCCATACCGCCCACACGGCTCACCGTGCCGGCGAAGTACGCGTTGACGAACTCCGGCGTAAAGCCCACGGCCTCGAAGATCTGCGCCGAATGGTAGCTCTGCACCGTGGAGATGCCCATCTTGGACATGATGGAAACGATGCCGGCGGTCGCAGCCTTATTGTAGTTGGCGATGCCCTGCTCGGCTGTCACGTCCAGATCGCCGTGCGCCGCCAAGTCGCGAATGCACGCATGCGCGTTGTACGGATAGATGCCGCTCGCGGAGTAGCCCACCAGCGCCGCAAAGTCGTGCGGAGACACGGCGTCGCCACACTCCACCACAATGTCGGCAAAGGTACGCACGCCGGCGCGGATCAGGTGGTTGTGCACGCAGCCCACGGCGAGCAGCGACGGCACGGGTACCTCGTCCGCTCCGGCGCGATCGCTCAACACCACGATGTTCACGCCGTCGCGGACCGCAGCCTCAACGTCCTCTGCAAGCTGCTTGAGCGCAGCCTGCAGCGCGCCCTCTCCGGCATCGCGGCGGTAAACGGCACGGAAACGGCAGGTCTTAAAGCCAACACGGTCAATCGCGCAAATGCGGTCGAACTCCTCCTCGCTCAGCAGCGGGCGCTCCAGACGCACCAGTTGGCAGGCCGTACGAGAGTCCTCGAGCAGGTTGCCGTGGTTGCCCAGGTAGAGCGTGGTCGAGGTGACCATATGCTCGCGCAGGGCGTCGATCGGCGGGTTCGTGACCTGGGCGAACAGTTGATAGAAGTAGTCAAAGAACGAGCGCGTCTTCTTGGACAGGCAGGCCAGCGGCGCATCGATACCCATCGAGGCGAGCGGGGCCTTGCCCTGCTGGGCCATGGGGCGCACGACCTCGTCAACATCATCCCAGTGGTAGCCGAGCTTGGCCATACGCACGGCGGCAGGCACCTCGGCATCCTCGGCGGGCGTTGCCGCGGCGGGCTTGTCGAGCGCGTCAACGGTCAGCGTCTCTTCGGCAATCCAATCGCGGTAGGGCTTTTCCTTGGCATAGCGGGCGCGCAGCTCATCATTGTAGATCACACGGCCGCGGGCAAAATCGACCTCGAGCATCTGGCCCGGTCCCAAACAACCGCTTGTCAGGATATTCTCGGGGCGCACCTCGATGGTGCCCACCTCGCTTGCCAGCATAAAGCGGCCGTCGCGCGTCACGTAGTAGCGAGCCGGGCGCAGGCCGTTGCGGTCAAGGGCGGCACCCAGCGTACGGCCGTCGGTAAAGGCGATGGCCGCCGGGCCGTCCCAGGGCTCCATGAGCATGGACTGGTAGGCATCGTAGGCGCGACGCTCCTCGCTCAGGTTGTCGTTGTGGTCCCACGGCTCGGGCAGCAACATGGACGCGGCACGCGTGAGCGGACGGCCGTTCATGACCAAAAACTCGAGTACATTATCCAGAATCGCGGAGTCGGAACCCTCGCGGTTGATGATGGGCATCACACGCTCAAGATCATGTTGCAGCACGGGGCTGTACAGGTTAGGTTCGCGGGCGCGAATCCAGTTGACGTTGCCCTTGAGGGTGTTGATCTCGCCGTTGTGGATAATAAAGCGGTTGGGATGTGCGCGCTCCCAGCTAGGCGTGGTATTGGTGGAGTAGCGCGAGTGGACGAGCGCCACGGCCGTCTTAACGGCGGCGTCGTTGAGATCGATAAAGAAGCGGCGCATCTGCGTGGCGACCAGCATGCCCTTGTACACGATGGTGCGCGAGCTCATGGAGCACACATAGAAGATCTTGTCGCGCAGGGCAAACTCGGCGTCGGCCTTCTTTTCGATGGTGCGGCGGCACACGTACAGGCGACGCTCAAAGGCATCGCCGGCGGGCGTGTCGTCCGGACGGCCCAGGAAGGCCTGCAGGATGGTGGGCATGCAGGCGCGGGCCGTCTCGCCCAGATCGTGAGGGTCGACCGGCACCTCGCGCCAAAAGAGCAGCGGCACCCCGGCCTCGGCACAGCCTTCCTCAAACACGTGGCGGGCATCCTCTACGCCCTTGTCGTCTTGCGGGAAGAACAGCATGGCCACGCCATAGTCGCCCTCTGCCGGCAGAATCTGGCCGCACTTTTGAGCCTCTTTGCGGAAAAAGTGATGCGGAACCTGGAACAGGATGCCGGCGCCGTCGCCGGTATTCTTCTCGAGTCCCGTGCCACCGCGGTGCTCCAAGTTGACCAGAATGGACAGCGCATCGTCCAGAATCTGGTGGTGGCGCTCGCCGTTGATATCGGCAAGCGCGCCGATGCCACATGCATCGTGGTCGAATTCGGGGCGATAAAGGCCCTGCTGCTGAGCGGAATCTGCCTGCATCGCGATCCTCCCCTAGATATTTAGACAGTCAGTTGAATAGGCATACTAGAAGCATCGCCGGCCCATTGTGTTTCCCGCCCGTTTCGAAACAATTGCGTAACGCACGCCCTACGAGTGGACACCGCCGACCTCAAGGGCAACGACAAGGGCCCCAGATTCGGCCTGTAAGCTCACCGCTTCAAACATCTCAATCTGTAACAGGAAGACCCAATTTCGACGACCAACTGTTACAGATTGAGATGTTCTCGAGAGACGGTTCCGAATGTCTCAATCTGTAACACGAAGGGGCGGTTTTGGCGGTCAGCTGTTACGGATCGAGATTTTCCATAGGACCATTTCTTCCTGTCTCGATCTGTAACACCTAGGCCCAATTTCCATCCCTAGTTGTTACAGATCAAGACATTTCGGCAACCCCCTTTTACCATCACAACAATTTTGTTAGTCATGGTCAGATTTCGAGCCTAAAACGGGTATCCTTTGCGGCGTCAAACAAACGGCACGCAGGAGTGCACCATGATCGACCATCTCAAACATCACTTTGGCTCCCCGCGCACCGGCGGCCACGGCGGACTCGACATCGCACGGCATATCGGCCCCGGGCTGCTCGTGACCGTCGGCTTTATCGACCCGGGCAATTGGGCCTCCAATATGGCTGCCGGCTCGCAGTTTGGCTACGCGCTGCTGTGGATCGTCACGCTGTCCACGATCATGCTCATCGTGCTGCAACACAACGCGGCTCACTTGGGCATCGCCACGGGCATGTGTCTTGCCGAGGCCACGACGCGCCACCTGCCCCGCCTCGTCGGGCGTGCGATACTCGGCAGCGCGTATCTAGCCACGGTCGCCACCGCCATGGCCGAAGTCCTGGGCGGTGCGATCGCACTTCAAATGCTCTTCGGCCTGCCCGTACGTGCCGGCTGCATCATCGTGGCGGCGGCATCGATTGTCATGCTCATGACAAGCTCCTACAAACGCGCCGAACGCTGGATCATCGCCTTCGTGGGCGTGGTAGGACTTTCGTTTTTAGTCGAGCTTCTGCTGGTCAAGGTCGACTGGCCGCAAGCCGCCACAAGCTGGATCACACCCAGTATGCCCACCGGCTCAGTCGCGATTATCGTAAGTGTCCTAGGCGCGGTCGTTATGCCCCACAACCTCTTCCTGCACTCCGAGGTCATCCAATCCATGCACTTTGAAGGCCAAGGCGAGCAGGTTATCGAAGAACGCCTGCACTACGAGCTCTTCGACACGCTCTTTTCGATGGGTGTGGGCTGGGCAATCAACTCGGCCATGGTCATCCTGGCCGCAACGACCTTCTTTGCGCACGGCATTGTCGTAGACGACCTCGCCGTCGCAGCGGCCACGCTCTCCCCCATTCTGGGCCCGGCAAGCTCGACCATCTTTGCGGTGGCACTGCTGTTTGCGGGCATATCGAGTAGCGTGACGGCGGGCATGGCGGCGGGCACCATCACCGCGGGCATATTCGACGAGGAATACGACATCCACGACCGACATTCCTCGATCGGAGTGGCGGCCTGTTTCGTCGGCGCAGTGGCGGCGTGCCTGATCGTCCCGAATCCTTTTGAGGGTCTCATTTGGAGTCAGGCACTGTTGTCGCTTCAGCTGCCGATTACGGTCTTTGTGCTCATACGACTCACCAGCTCGCCCCGCGTCATGGGCAAATACGCCAACTCGCGCCCGCTCAACGCGTTGCTCGTAGGGATCGGTGTCATCGTGACGATTCTCGACATCGTACTGCTAACGGGGATGTAATGGGATGGCGTGACTGTCCAGATATAACGTCTCAATCTGTAACAAGTGAGGCCGCTTTGAGGATCGCGTGCCGAATGTTGGTGTAAGGGGCCGCTTCCCTGGCCGTAGAAAGCAGGAAGCGGTTATCGCCTAGAATCTTAATTGCTGAAGCTAGGATTCGTGGAAAGGCAAT
>NZ_JBQHST010000021.1:0-40906 GCF_052066095.1 Collinsella sp. HCP28S3_B9 | reverse complement strand
GGACATGTCGAAGCTGGAGGAGATGGACGAGCTGAGGGGAAAGACGGAGGGCTAGAAGAGGACGGGGCCGGAGACGGCTAAATCAATTTGCGAAAGAATCTTGACGGTACCTGCCCCTTTCGCTGTTTCGCGGCTTTGCCGCGAAAGTCGCGCTACTTTGGGGATGGATGGAGGATTTGGCTGTTGCCGCTTCTTATCCCTTTGCTTTTTCGCGGCTTTGCCGCGAAACGCGCAGCACCTTGGGAAATGCATTGATGCGTGGGCGGGGCTGGATTGCGGATTCAAATGGCTAGAGAGATATGGGTGCGAACGAGAAATCGTTATTGGGGTCATCCTTTTCCATAAACTCATCGAGACAAAACGTCATGTAGATTGGAACGTACAGAACCTTGCCCTCTTTGCTGAGATTCTCGTGGCTCAGTACAACGGCCTCGGGAATTTTGTACTCGCCTACACTCATCAGACGATCGAGGGCCGCATGCGCTCGAACTTTCTTGCCCGATTTGACCTCGATTGGGACAACATGCCCGTGGGCGCCTTCGATCACAAAGTCAACTTCACCGACCTCACGCGTTTGGTAGTACCATGCATCCGCCCCGAGGGCAACGAGTTCCTGCGCGACCACGTTCTCATAGAGACCACCAAGGTTGGGAGTTTTCATATCAAGATAGACAGCGCGTGCAGTGCTACCGGGGTATCGCGATGCGAGCATGCCTGTATCAGACTCGTATAGTTTGAAGGCTGTCGTTTTCTCCGTCCTCTTGAGAGGACTCCGTGGCTCCGTCACCCTGGCGACCATCAATCCAACACCTGCGTTAACAAGCCACAGGAAATCCTGCTCATATTTTTTAAGGCGAGCTCCCTCACCCAGAGACGAAACAACAAAGCGATGAGACTCCGCCTCAAGCTGAACGGGAATTTGCTCAAAAATCGACCGAACGTTAAACGCTCGAGTCGATGCATATTTTGAGATATCGCTTTTGTACTGATCGACCAACTGAGTTTGAAGCTCACGTGTGCTCACGAGCGAATAACCCGAATCAATATAATTCTGAACGACCTCCGGCATGCCGCCGCAAACGATATAAGCTCTATAGTTCTTGAGCATCGCCTCATGAATATAGTTTTCGACAGGATGTTTCTCGACAAGGCAGCTGCGAATGCCTGCAAGCACATTCTCGCTAACGCTGTTTGCCCAACAAAACTCTTCAAAATCCATCGGGCGCATAACAATGTGCTCTACATACCCCACCGGAAAAGAAGAGATCCCCTTAAACTCAGTCCCAAGCATAGACCCCGAGAAGACATAGCTAAAGCGCCCATCCTCGACCAACGCCTTCATGAGTGTAACGATCTGCGGATACTCCTGAATCTCATCGACAAAGACAAGCGTATCGCCCTCAACAAGCGGCGCATCCGCAAGAAGGGCTACGCGGTTGATAAAGTCAACGGAGTTCTTTGCGCCAACAAGTGCATTCCTTGCTTCGATATCGAGTAGTAAATTGACCTCAAAATACGAAGCGTAGTTGCTTTTTCCAAACGCGCGAATCGCATAGCTCTTGCCGATCTGACGCGCACCAGTAACAAGTAATGCCTTATTGGAGTTATTCTTCCAGCTCAAAAGCCTATCAGTGACCTTACGGCGTAGCATTAAACCCCCAAATGACAAAAATTGACAGATAGAGTCGCCTAAAATCATACAAAAATTGGCAGATAATAACGTCGTAAATATACAAAAATTGGAAGATAGCAAAGGTCCGATAAGGTCTCAAAGCCACTGAAACAGCGCTCTACTTTGCGAAGGGGCTGGGGACGCTGTTGCGTGCGTCTCCAGCCCTCTGATTCTTACTTTGGGTCCCGTGGTGGGACTATGTTGGTGCTACCTGGCTGTTTTTACCTTGTCTCGCCGCTCTCTGTGCGTAGGCGGTAGCCGTGGACGAGGTCGCTAATAGCCGGCCAGGGAATCTGGCGGTCGACCCAAAATTGGAGCTGGACCAGATAGCGCTCAGTGGCACGGGTGAGGGCCGCGAACTGTTCGTGAGTCTCTACCTGGGCGTAGAGGTCGCGGCTGTGGGCGAGGATTGCCGTAGTGTCATTCATTTTGCCGGTGACGTCAAAGGCGCCCGAGAACCAGTCGCACAGGCGCGCGGCACTGTTGTTGATTGTTGCGAGGTCGGCGGTGCCGTCGTTGGCGTTTTCGTTGGCCTGGGCACGCAAGAGGGAGAGGGCGTCGGCGGCGTTCATACAGTAGCCGACGGTGAAGTTCCAGACGGCGAATTCGCGGCCTGTGTCGAGCTTGCGGCGGCGCATGTAGTCGATATCGCGCGGTTCCTCGAGCATCATTTGGTCGGCGAGGGCCTCAAGTGCAGTGGTGTACTCGGCAAGGTCGAGTGTGAGCAGGGTGTTGATATCCATCATCTTTAGGCCTCCGTTTCGATCTCGACGATTTCGTTTTTAATGTACATGCCCTGGTTGTCCCAGACATTGCGGCAGGCGGCGGCAAAACGCTCGCGGTCGGCTTCGCAGATGCGGGCGAACATGTTGCAGGTGCCAAAGGGCTCGCACACGTCAAAGAAGATGCAAATTGACGACCAGCCGCCATACCAGCTCACGGCGCCCGCCGGCTCGTGAAAGACGGGGTTCTCGATGTGCTCGTAATTGGCGATGGGGCCCGATACGGGATAGGTTACCTCGGCATCGCAGATCTTGGCCGAAAAGATACGTGACTCGACCGGACAGGACGATTCGAACAGCTTGCATGCCTCGGGAGCCTTGTCCCAGAGCATGTCGGCGAGAAACGTCTCGCCATTTAGCGTGATCTTGAGCATTTTTGTCATAGTAAGGACCTCCTCAATCCGTCGCTCAAGGGGTTCGCTGGCGGATAAGGAGAAGACAGCAGCGGGGTCGCCGAACCCAAACTTCACGACAGATCTCTGTCGCCCCAGCCCGTGCTGTTCCTCGCTAAAGTACCATGCCGCAATTGCGCGCGCAATATCAGTTTTTGAATTTCTGGAAGCGGCAATCGACGAGACGGCTCGCCGGCTACCGGCCGACGCGCGGTATGAACACTTGTCTATTCCTTATGCTGGATGAAAAACGCCATGTTATTGCAGGGCTGCATACTCGTCTTATAAATGCATAGAATCTCGTATAGTGCGAGTAAGATATTGCGCTGTCTGTTTTGTGTTTAGCAAAGATATAGTTTGCATAATCTGGTCTAATCCCTGCTCTATCAAAATAAAGTAGCACGTAAATAGCTTAGATATGCTTGAGCTGGGCATCTTTACGCTGAACGGGTAAAAACGACCGTTCACCGTTCAACTGTTTTCAAAATGAATAAAATGAGCGATAAAGAGAATATAAACCTTAATAAACTCGCGTATTGCACGGACGTGGGTTATTAATGGGATGTAGGCCTTTTACAGAAAGGATTCCAGCAATGTCTAAGCCTCTTGGCAAGCCCGATCGTATTGTCGTCGCCCTTGGCGGCAACGCCCTCGGCAACAACCCCGTCGAGCAGATCGAGGCCGTGAGCAACACCGCCCACGCACTCCTTGGTCTCATCGAGCAGGGTAACGAGATCATCATCACCCACGGCAACGGCCCGCAGGTCGGCATGATCCAGAATGCCTTCGCCGCCGCCCACGACGCCATCGGCACCCCCGAGATGCCGCTGCCCGAGTGCGGCGCCATGTCCCAGGGCTACATTGGTTATCACCTGCAGCAGGGCATCGGCCGCGAGATGCACAAGCGCTATAAGCGTTGGCACGCCGCCACCGTCGTCACCCAGATCGAGTGCGATCCCGACGATCCCGCGTTCAAGAACCCGACCAAGCCGATCGGCCCCTTCTACACCGAGGAGCAGGCCAAGGAGTTCATGGCCGAGGATCCCTCCAAGGTCTTCGTCGAGGATTCCGGCCGCGGCTGGCGCCGCGTCGTCGCCTCCCCCGATCCCAAGAAGATCGTAGAGGCCGACTCCATCCTCAACCTGCTCGACAACGAGTTCATCGTCATCGCCTGCGGTGGCGGCGGCATTCCCGTCGTCCGCGACTACGAGAACAAGGGTTGCTACAAGGGCGTTCCCGCCGTCATCGACAAGGACCTGGGCGGCGAGCTGCTGGCCGAGGACTGCGACGCCGACGTTCTGTTCCTGCTGACCGCCGTTGAGCATGTCGCCATCAACTTTGGCAAGCCCAACCAGGAGGAGCTCGAGGACCTCACCGCCGACGAGGCCGAGCGCCTGGCCGACGAGGGCCAGTTCGGTAAGGGTTCCATGGAGCCCAAGGTCCGCGCTGCCATCAAGTTTGCCCGTTCCCGCAAGGGCCGCACCTGCATTATCGGCGCCCTGGACAAGGCCGCCGAGACCATGGCCGGCCTCTCCGGTACCCGCATCCACGAGTAGTCTCTACTCTGTTGCCTCTCTTGTGGGCGCCAGGCAAAGCGACCACAAACTAGCCTCTCTTCATGAGCCCCGCAGTCCGCTCCGACTGCGGGGCTTTTGTTATTGAGGTGACTGTTCATGAGAAGCGCTGAAGACCGCGGAAACCCGGCACTTGGGGACGTTCCTTTTCTGCCGGCATCTTGGGACAGTCCTTTTCGACAGCGCGAGCGGTCCTCTGCAAAGACGTCCCCAGTGGCTAGTCATTTAATGGCTGGTCATTTAAGTCTGTCCCCAATGACTAGTAGTAGGCCCACATGGCTTCGATTTCGTTGAGGACTTCTACGATGCCCCAACGGCGGGCGCTACGGCTGGGCGAATTGGGATCGTAGACACCGATTTGGTCGGCGTCGTCAATGCCGTAGAGGACGATGTAATGACCCACGTTGGTAAACGTGCCGGGACGCACGACGGCGATTACGGGAGCACCCGAGCGCAAGGCCTGGACCATCGAGTCTCGGTCGTTGTAGAGCTGCGTCCCGTTAAGCCCCAGCTGCGCGGCGCCGCTCGTCATAAACGACCACTCGGTGGCACCGGTGGGGGCATAGTTGCCCGCCTCGGAAAGGGCGCACATATCGACCGGCGTCATATCGGTGCGTCCCGTCTTAAAGATGTAGACCATGGTGAGGCACGTAGGCCCGCAGGCATTTTGGCGGATGGTGCCGCCGGCGTAAGGCAGCTCCGACCACGCAGGGTCGATCTGATAGACATGGGGCATCGTGCCGGCTTGCCATTGCGAGCGCGGGGTCGAAAAGGCGAAAGAATAACCGGGCGCGACGGGGGCCTTGAGCAGCTTGTCCTCGGCGGTGGGCTCGAGACCGGCCAAGCCGTGGGACATACAGGAGCTCATAAACACAAAGACCAGACAGGTGAGGATAGAGCACAGTGCGAGGCGAAGTCGACGAGCCGGCAGGGCGGGGGCATTCACGTGCGATGTCGAGCGGTAAGGCTTGCCGTTGCGTCCGCCTTGGGGATGCGAAAAGAAGCGGTTGATATGGATGCCGGGCTGACGTACGCCGTTGCGGCGCAGCTGCGGAACCTCGGCCTGACGCTGTCGAGTGCGCGCGCCCAAGCGGCTATCTTGCTGCGCGCTTGTGCCTATGCTCGGACGGCCACTCTGCCGCGTTCTGCTTGTCTGCTGCCGAGACGAAGGCCTGGGTTGCTCTTGAGGGCGTTGCGGATTGCTGCTCGTGGCACTTCTGGGCGTCGGCGTGGTACGGCCAGCAAGGCGAACGCTTTGTCGCCGTTGATCACCGTCGTTATATCCGTATGCCATTCGTACCGCCTTGTCTCATGTATAACCTGTCTATCCTACAAAAAAGATGTGCAACAAATGGGTCTGCGCGTCGAAAGCTCGGTAAACGGTACGAAAGGCGCAAAACACACGGCTTCAAAAACATCTCTCTATGCGTTCGATGAACGTACGCCCGTCGGGCGGGCGGCAGCAATGAGCGGCAAACCGTGCCGTTCGTCCCAAAAACGGCGCCGCTCGTTTTGCAGTTCTGCCTTCGGTCGAGCTACGAGTGGCGTTGCCGTGCCAGGGCCGTATCTTAAAGCCATGAAATAAAAGTGCGCGGCAAAACAGGCCGTGCAAGGGGTGACGCCAAGGGGCGTCAGAAAGGAAAGGAGGGGAACAATGGCGGACAAGAACGCAGAAGTTGCAGTCGAGGATACCGGCGGCATGAAGAAAACGCTTTCGCTCTGGAACTTCTTCACCATCGGTTTCGGTGCCATCATCGGTACCGGTTGGGTTCTGCAGGTCGGCGACTGGATGGTCGTGGGCGGCGGTCCCGTTCCCGCTATGATCGCATTCCTCTTGGGTGCAATCTTCCTCGTGCCCGTCGGAGCTGTTTTCGGTGAACTTACGGCTGCTATCCCCATCTCGGGCGGCATCGTCGAGTATGTCGATCGTAGCTTTGGCCGTACACTGAGCTACATTACCGGTTGGCTCCTGGCCCTGGGCAACGGCATCCTATGCCCGTGGGAGGCCATTGCCATTTCGACTCTCGTGTCCGAGATGTTCGGTAGCCTGCCCGGTCTTGAGTGGCTGCGCGCCGTCAAGCTCTACACCATCCTGGGCGCCGACGTTTACCTGTTCCCGACGCTGATCGCGCTCGGCTTTGCAGTCTACGTCATCTTCCTCAATTTCCGCGGTGCCAGCTCGGCCGCCAAGCTCCAAGCCTTCCTGACCAAGGCCCTGCTCTGCGGCATGCTACTCGCCATGGGCGTCTCGCTGTTCACCGGCTCGCCGAACAACGCCATGCCTGTGTTCTCCCAGGTCGCCGGTGCTGGCGGCGGTAAGGCCGCCACCGAGGGCACCAGCCTGTTCGCCGGTATCGTGTCGGTCCTGGTTCTGACCCCGTTCTTCTACGCCGGTTTCGACACCATTCCTCAGCAGGCTGAGGAAGCAGCCGAGGGCCTTAACTGGAACAAGTTCGGCAAGATCATCTCCCTGGCCCTGCTGGCCGCCGGCGGCTTCTACATGGTCTGCATTTACTGTTTCGCACTATCCTTGACTGGCATGAGTTTGTTAAGAGCCCCGTTCCCGCGCTTGCCTGTCTTAAGGGCATCAACATGCTCCTGTACCTGGCCATGCTCGTCATCGCCACGCTTGGACCCATGGGCCCGATGAACTCCTTCTACGGCGCCACGAGCCGCATTATGCTCGCCATGGGCCGCAAGGGCCAGCTGCCCGAGAAGTTTGCCGAGGTCGATCCCAATTCCGGCGCTCCCAAGCTCGCCTGCGTCGTTCTGGCCATCATCACCGTCGTCGGTCCGTTCCTGGGCAAGAACATGCTCATCCCTCTGACCAATGTGTCGGCTCTCGCCTTCATCTTCTCTTGCGGCATGGTCGCTCTTGCCTGCCTGCGCATGCGCCTCACCGAGCCCGACCTACCTCGTCCCTACGAGGTACCCGGCGGCAAGTTTGGCATCTGTCTCGCCATCGCTGCCTGCGCCATCATCATCGGCCTGCTCGTGATTCCGTTCTCTCCCGCCTCCCTCAACATGGTGGAGTGGAGCATCGTGATCGGCTGGTTGGCTATTGGCCTGGCTCTCATGGCTTTCACCAATTCCCGTAAAAAGTAACGCCTAACCGGGGCGGATTGGGTGCGCGGTGCCCTCTCTCCCGCGTACCGAATCCGGCATCACTTGGGTAGCTTTGTGAGGCCTTAACCCAACACGGCCTCACCCACTATATGGATCCATAAGGAGGAACCATGTCCACTAAGTATGCAATCGTTGGCGGCAAGCTCATCGACGGTACCGGTGCCGAGCCGGTCGAGAACTCCCTCGTTCTCGTCGACGACAACGGCAAGATCGAGTACGCCGGTGTTATGCAGGACCTTCCCGAGGGCGTTGAGGTTATCGACGCCGCCGGCAAGACTGTCCTTCCCGGCCTGATCGACACCCACCTGCACTTCTCGGGCAACCTGACCGACGATGATACCGATTGGGTCATGCAGCCGCTCCTCGAGAAGCAGGCCGTCGCCGTCAAGCAGGCCTACGACTGCCTCACCCGCGGCCTCACCACCGTCTGCGAGATCGGCCGCTTTGGTATCCAGATTCGCGACTGCATCGACAAGGGCGTCTTTAAGGGCCCGCGCGTTCTGGCCACCGGCCTCGGCTTCTGCCGTGTTGCCGGTCACGGTGACTCCCACCACTGCACCCAGGAGCTCAACAAGGAATCCCATCCCTGGGGCGACCAGGTCGACGGTCCTTGGGATCTGCGCAAGGCCGTCCGTCGTCGCCTGCGCGAGAACCCCGATGCCATCAAGATCTGGGCTACCGGTGGCGGCATCTGGCGCTGGGACTCCGGTCGCGACCAGCACTATTGCTCCGAGGAGATCCAGGCCGTGGTCGAAGAGGCCAAGATGGTCGGTATCCCCGTGTGGAGCCACTGCTACAACAACCATGCCGCCGCCTACGATTCCGTTCGCTTTGGCTGCGAGCAGTTGATTCACGGCTTCGATATCGATGAGCGCACCATGGACCTCATGGCCGAGCAGGGCACCTTCTTCACCCCGACGATCGCCTTCCTGCCCACCTGGTACGCCACCTATCCTCCCGTCTATGTCCCCGAGCTGCACGACAAGTACGAGGGTACCCTGGTCGAGAAGGAGCTGCAGCGCAACTATGACTGCCTGCGCGAGGCCAAGAAGCGCGGCGTCGTCATGACGATCGGCTCTG
Organism: Collinsella sp. HCP28S3_B9; assembly: GCF_052066095.1. Classification (NCBI taxonomy): domain Bacteria; kingdom Bacillati; phylum Actinomycetota; class Coriobacteriia; order Coriobacteriales; family Coriobacteriaceae; genus Collinsella; species Collinsella sp. HCP28S3_B9. The sequence goes on along the minus strand of NZ_JBQHST010000021.1, from coordinate 32,280 downwards.
ACTCCTTCTCCTTCGTCACCCCGTACGGCACCTGCTCCATCGAGGAGATGTACGAGTTCGTCGACAAGATCGGCTTCACCCCGGTCGAGACCATCACCTGCGCCACCCTCAACGGTGCCAAGATGTGCCACATCGAGGACGAGACCGGTTCCATCGAGGCCGGCAAGTGCGCCGACCTGCTGGTCGTCAACGGTGACGTCGCCGCCGACATCCACGTGCTCAACACCGATAACATGGACGTCATCATGAAGGACGGCTGGATTGTCGAGGCCGGCACCTTCGGCAAGCCAAACAAGTACAGCGCCTAGAGTTCATCATCGAGCTAAGAGAAAGGGGCTCTGTGAGCCCCTTTCTAAAGATGCGATATGCAATGTACCTGGCGATTACAAAACGAGCATTAGAACGGTGACAAACGAAACGGTAATCACGGTAAGCAAGGCCATGTATTTGGCGGCCGTCTTGATGTAAGTTGCGTAGCTTACCTGAGCAAGCTCGAGACCGGCCATGATGGATCCACAAGTGGGAGTAATCATGGCTACGACACCATGTGTGGCGAGGTAGATTGCGATCATGGCTTCGGGGGCAAAGCCCAGCGATGCCGCCAACGGTCCCATGATGGGCATGGAAACGGTTGCCATGCCGGTGCTCGAGGGGATCAAGAAGGATAACGCAAAGTACAGGGCGTACGAGAGCGGCGCGAACACTGCGGCGGATACGCCGGCGAGCGCGTTGGCGGCGTTGGTGAGGATCCACACGTCGAGTCCGGTGATGGACATGAGTACGGAGACGCCGCGGGCAACGGCGACGACGAGCGCGACGGAAACCAGGTCGGCACAGCCATGAAGGATAGTATCGACGAGCTCTTTCTCCTGCATGCCGGCAACCTTGCCGATGATGATCGTCATCGTGAAGAACCAGATGCCGCATTCGGTAAAGTACCACTGGCCAAGCGGCAGGCCGGTCAAAAGCGCGCTCCATGCGGTGCTGAGGTCATCGCCTGTGGCGCCGATATCAAATAGGCCAACTCCGAACGTCTGCCACGGAATAAAGCCGATAATCATGACGACAAACGTGAGGGCGAAGAGAACAAGAACGCGCTTTTGAATCTTGGAAAGCTCGACGTGCGTGTCCTCGGCGGAATCGCCGCCCTTATCGCCGTAGAGGCGTTCTGCGGTCTTCCATTCCTCGGGGGTGAGCGATGAGGCGGCGCGGTCGGCGCGAACGCGCTTGGCATACCGCATGACAAAAATGATGCCCGAAATCTCGGCAATGGCGAACATTGCCAGGCCGATACCGATCATGAGTCCCTGGTCATAGGGGATGCCGGCCGCCTTGAGAGCATCGAGTGCGAGTCCGGTCGAAAACGGGTTGACCGTCGACCCCAAAACGCCAAGGCCGCAGCCCATCAGGACGACCATGCATCCTACGAGCGGATCCCAGCCCATGGCAAACGTGACCGATGCCAGGAGCAGGTAGAAGGGGACGGATTCCTCGAGCATGCCGTATGTGGATCCGCAGATGCCAAAAGCGAGCATGAGAACGGGGACGAGCAACAGGTCGTTGCTGCCCAGCCTGCGGACGAGCACGGCGATGCCGGTGTCGAGTGCGCCCGTTTTTTGGACGACGCCCAAAAAACCGCCGAGCACAAGAATGAACACGCAGACCTGCATGGCGCTCTCGAAGCCCAAGAAGGGGGAGGCCATAAAGTTGCCAAGCGTTGCAGCCTGCACATCGGGACTAAATGACGAAACGACCCACGAGGCGATGGCCACGAGCAGCAGGCAGCCAAAGAGGATGGTAAAAGATGATGGCATCTGGCGTGGCTTGCGCTCTTTGCCAGATGCGGCAGCCTTATCGAACATACCGAGCTCCTTCACGACGAAACACGTCCCCGCGAGGGGGATGCGCCTCTAAATTTAGTGGTGAGGTCTTGACTCTGTTGTCGACTTGAAGGCTGCACCCTTCATGTCGGGGAAGCGATGCGTTTAATAATACGTGCATCACATATCAATGATATCATCTGGGGAGTATGTGAGAACGTCTTTGGCGGCATGTATTCCGCAAACGAGCCGACCTATCGGTAAACGTACAATGCGATATACGTTATTGCAATATATATGCAGGTACTTTAAAGGACTATCCCCTAAAGATCCCTTTGCTGTTGGTCTTGTGGCCCCTGCTATTTAGGTTTGTGGTGACTGTATGTCGCTTTAGCGATAGGGGGGAGCAATAAAACGGGATGAAGGTCAGACCTTCATCCCGTTGGGCCACATGTTTTGGAAACCGTTTGGACTCCTACAGCACGTTTGCGACGGGAACGTCGTTAACCAGCTTGAAAAGCTGGTCCTTTTCACCCTTTAGGAAATGACCGATGTTGTTGCACGGGAAGATCATGAGGTCGCGCAACGATGAAGACGAATAGAACGCGGAGTGCGGCGTGATAATCACGTTGTCGCGGCCGACGAGCGGATGATTGGCAAGGTCGGGGGTCTCGTCGTAGAGCACATCGGCGCCAAATGCGCGAATCTGGCCCGAGTCGAGCGCCTCGATAAGAGCGGGCTCGTCCATGCAGAGGCCACGGCCCAGATTGATCACGATCGGCTTTTTCTTCATCTTGGCGAACTTCTCGGCATCAAAGTAATGGTAGTTCGTCTCGTTGAGGTTCATATGATTGATGATGATGTCGGCCTCGGCCAATACCTCATCGATTTCTGCCTGTTCAACACCGTTTTGCTCAAAGAGATCCTGATCGATAAACGGGTCGTTGGACACAATGCGCTTGACGAGGCCCTTGGCTTTGCGGGCGGTGCACTTGCCGATTTTTCCAAAGCCAAAGATGCCGAGCGTTTGGTCTTCTAGGCGAGGGACTTCGGGCGCCGCCGCGTAGTCCCAGCGATGCTCTTGCTCGATCTGCCCGATGTAGAACTTAAAGTTCTTGTTGAGGGCATACATGTAGGCGATGGCGCTTTCGGAAACATCCCAGGTGCAGTACTCGCCGACGGGGCAGACTCCGACGCCGCGCGCGGTAGCCTCGTCCATGTCGACGTTGTCGTAGCCGGTTGCGTTAATGGCGATAACTTTAAGCTTGGGGGCGTGCTCGAACGCTTCCTTGTCTACCTTGATGAACGCAGTGAGCAGGGCGTCGGCGTCGGCAAGGTGCTCATAAAACTCCTCGCGCGCCTCGTCGGTATACGCGTAGACCTCAACATCGATATCCTCACCCAGATGGGATTTGAGGGTCTCAGTCTCGAGGTCGTGCTGGGGCATCATGCTCTCGGCATAATCGCTGATCAGGATCTTCATGGGTGTTTCCTTTCCCCTTTGAGGGGCTTGTGGGTAAAAAGGGGCGCCGCTGCGCCGGAATCCAGCAGAGCGGCGCCCCATGAGAGGCTCGGACAAACTGTCCAGGCGAAACGTTCGGACTACGGACGCTCGATCGGCTGGGTCAGGCAGTGCGGACCGCCACCGGCGTGCAGAATCTGGTCGAGCGGCACGTCGATGACCTCGATGCCCAGGGCGCGCATCTTGTCGTTGATGTGCTTGTTCTTCTCGATGGCGATGACCTTGTTGTTGCCGATGCACTGGACGTTGCAGCCGTGCTTGTACATATCCTCACTGGCGACGGGGATGAGCTCAAAGCCGCGGCGCTTGAGCATCTGCAGGAAGTTATAGGGCAGCTGGTCAATGCAGGCGAGTGCAACTTGGGGGGCGACGATGTTAAAGATCATGTCGAGGTGCAGGTTGTCGGGCGGGCAGGGAACGCCAACGACGGTATAGCCAAACTTCTCGAGCTGATGGCGGAGGCTGGCGACTCCCTGTTCATCGGTACGATCGACCATGCCCCAGGCGAGCGTATGCTCATCGATCATCCAGAAGTCGCCACCCTCCATGCAGCCTGCGTTAACGCGGGCGACGATGGGGACACCCATCTCCTTGAGCTTTGCCTCATAGGACTGGGCCTCGATCTGGCGGACCGGATGACGGAAGTGGCCCATGACGGCGCCTTCCTTGATCATGCAGCCGTAGTCGCGGGCAAAGGTCATGACCTCGTACTTGGGGTTAGCTTCGACCTCGACGACCTCGATGCCGTTATCCTTGTAGGCGTCAACGAGCATCTGCCATTCCTTGACCATGATGTCGTTTTGCTCGGTGTCGCCCTTCTTCATCCACTCGGAAGTGATGACGTTGATGCCGTTGAAGGTGTAGTACTTCGGCGAGCACATCATGACCTTTTTGAGCGGATTGGTGGCGTTGGAGACGTAGATTTTCTCTTCAGACATGGCAGGTTCCTTTCTGTAAGACCTTACATACCTTAGGTGGAATGCGCGCGGCGGGAAAAACGGAGGGGCTTGCCCGCCGCGCGAGAATCCCCGCGGGGGAGGGCGCCTAGAGCATCACGAGGACGCAGAGGAAGGCGCAGCAGGCGGCGAACAGGATGGCGACGATGGGGGCGATCTTCTTGACCCAGTCGCCGTAGCTCATGTGCGCCGCGGCCGTGCACGTCATGACGACGATGGAGCACGGGGTGATCATCTTGGCCAGGCCGAGCGCCATGAGGTAGATGATGACCATGATGTAGACGTCGACGCCGGCGAAGGTGGACAGCGTGCCCATGATGCCCATGGTGGCGGCGGCCAGACCGGTGGAGCTGGGGATCAGGCAGGCGATGAGGAAGTAGCAGACCAGGGCGACGACGACGAAGGCGAAGGGCGGCAGGGAGGCAAGCGCGTTCTCGCACATGTTGAGGATGGACGGGGTGATCTGGCCGTTGTCCATGACGACTTGGATGCCGCGGGCCAGCGGCACGACGAAGGCGGTGGAGACCAGGCCGGAAGCGCCCTTGAGAATCGTGTCGATGATGGCGTCGGCGTCATAGCGCATAACCACGCCGATAAGGATGACCATGATCAGGGTGATCATCGAGAGTTCGGGGAAGTACCAATTCCCGAAGGCGGTGATGTCGGTGCCCAGGATGTTGCGCAGGACCGGGGTGGCGGCGATCCAGGCGGTAAAGTCCTCGAAGAATGTCCACTCGGGATTGAGAGAGGTCCAGGGAGTCAAGCCGACAATCATAAAAGCGAAGGTGAGTACGAACAGTACGAGCGCGCCCTTCTGACGACCAGTGAGGGTGAGGTCCTCGTCGTCGGCGGCGGGGAACTCCTTGAGGTCCTGCTCGCGGCGGAAGAACTGGACGGACTTCTCGGGATGCGCCTTGATCTTGTCGGCATAGCGGCAGATGAGAAGGATGACAAGGCCGGTGAAGATGATGAACATCGCGATGCGGGGAATCATGCCCTCGCCGGGGGAGATGCCGGCGATGCCCGATGCGATACCCGTGGAGAACGGGTTGATGATCGAGGAGAGGCAGCCGATCTGGGTGCCGAGGACGACAATCATGATCGCGGTGACCGTATCGAGGCCGAGTGCCAGGATGACGGGCACGAACATCAGGAAGTAGACGATGCCTTCCTCATAGGCGCCTTCGAGTGTGCCGAAGAAGGCCATTAGGATAACGAGGATGGCGATGAGCGCATGCATGTTGTTCTGATTGGCTATGGTGATGCGCTTAATGGCCGTCTTGAGGGCGCAAGTGCGATCCATCATCTCGAGCAAGCTGCCGAACAGCATGATGGTGAGGGAGATGGAAATGGCGCCGGAGACTGTGCCGCCACCGAGCATGCCGGTGATGGGTGCCATGAAGATGTCCCAGAGGCCCTGGGGGTTGCTCTCGACCACGTGGTAGGTGCCGGCGATGGCATCGCCGCCCTCGGAGAGCTCGTAGGCTCCGCCGGGGACGAACCAGGTCAGGAGGGCGATGAAGGCGATGACGGCGAACAGGATCACGTACGTGTTCGGCATCTGGAATTTCTTCTTCGCCGTCTTTTCCTTAATTTCTTCAGCCATGGTGTGTTTCCTTACATGAGGCGCCGCGGCCCGGAGGGGGCGGGTCGCGGCGTGCGGTCGGTCCGTGGCGCGGCTAGACGCGCGGGATATAGAGGTTGCCGAGGGTCGCGGCCATGATGGCCTTGATGGTGTGCATGCGGTTCTCGGCCTCCTCGAAGCAGCGGGAGTGCTCGCTGTAGATCACGTCGTCGGTGCACTCCATCGCCTCGATGCCGTGCTCCTCCTTGATCTTGGCGGCGTACTCGGTCTCGGCGTTGTGGAAGGCCGGGAGGCAGTGCAGGAAGATCCAGTCGGGGTTCTCGATGTGGGAGACGAGCTCGGCGTTGACCTGGAACGGGGACATCAGGCGGACGCGCTCAGCGAACTGGGACTCCTCGCCCATGGCCGCCCAGACGTTGGTATAGACGGCGTCGGCGCCGCGGACGGCGTCCACGGGGTCGTTGGTGACGCGGATGGTGGCGCCGGACTCGGCGGCGAACTCCTGCGCGAGGGCGACGATCTCGGGGTCGGGCTCGAGCTCCTTGGGTGTGGCGTTGACGTAGTTCACGCCCAGAATGGCGGAGGTGATCATGAGAGAGTTCTGGACGTTGTTGCGACCCTGGCCGCAGTAGGCGAGCGTGAGGCCCTCGAGCTCGCCGAAGTGCTCCTTGATGGTCATGAAGTCGGCCAGCATCTGGGTGGGGTGTTCGCGGTCGGTGAGGCCGTTCCACACAGGGACGCCGGAATACTTGGCGAGCTGTTCGACGTGATCCTGCTTGAAGCCGCGGAACTCGATGGCGTCGAACATGGAGCCGAGCACCTTGGCGGTGTCGAGGACTGTCTCCTTCTTGCCCAGCTGGATGTCGCCCTTGCCCAGGTACTCCGGATGGGCGCCCAGGTCGATGCAGGCGGTGGTGAAGGCGGCGCGGGTGCGCGTGGAGGTCTTCTCGAAGAGGAGCGCGACGTTCTTGCCCTCGAGGTAGCGGTGCGGGATGTTGCGCTTCTTGAGGTCCTTGAGGTGCTCGGCGAAGCCGATGAGCCACATCAGCTCGTCCTTGGTGTAGTCCCTCGTGGAGAGCAGGTGGCGACCCTGGAAAACCGATTCAGTCATAGTTTGTCCCCTTTCATCGGTTCTTGCCCTATCCCCGACGGACGCCCGCGCGGGCCCCTCCAGACAGGTCAGGCGTTTCGTTCGCCCCGGTTGGGGCATCGATACCTGTTATCGGGTGCCGGTGCAGCGGCACGTCGAATCCATGACTCAAAGTCTAGGAGCGCCAAGATGTCGCGTCTTTGGTGCCAACTCAAAGTCTTCTAGGGGTCTATTTGTCACTATTTACAAATGAACAGGTTTTAGGAGCGATTGAGGACTTGTATGGCCAATCATTTAGGCATATTCAGAGTCATTTTGTGAGATATAACGATTTGGCTCAGCTTGTTTTATCTGTTGAGGAATGCAAGCGAAAGGAAGACGAGTAACTCGCGATCGCGTGAGTCGCTCATGTCGAGGAGTGTGCGAATACGCCGCAGACGGTATCGGACGGTGTTGGGGTGTTGATGCAGGTGCTTAGCGGTGTCGACGATATCGCCGCTGCAGTGCACAAAGGCGCGTGCCGTCTGGACTAGTTCGGTAGAGTTTTGTGCGTCATATTTTTCGATACGGCTACGGAAGCCCCGTGCGGTGCGCTCGAACATGGGGTTGGTCTGAGCCGCGTACGAGAAGGCGTCCATTGACAGGTCCGACCACTCGAGTCTGCGTGTTCCACGCAGATGGGCTTCGTTGAGCAGGATAGTTGCCTGGCGAATAGAGATATCAGCCTCGCCCAAGGGTACTAGGTCGCCCACGCCATAATAGTTGACGCCAACGCCTCGAATCGCATTCTCCAGGTCATGGAAGATGTCATCATGCTGTTCATCGATAGCGTACGAGACAAAAACCAGTAGTGCGTCGTGGTATCGAAATGCGCAAGCGTTTTGGACCTCTTCGTGCCGCTGACGAAACGAGTTGAGAAAATCGTTAAGTGTATCTTGAATTGCGTACAGTGAGCATCGGTCATCCTTTTCAGCCGAGATGGCGATGCAACGCATCGTCGAGCCGGTAAGACCTGCCAGTTTGTTGATTTCTTGCCGTACTTGAGACTTCGATCTTCCCACCAAGAACTGATCAACGGCATCGCTTTTGTCAGATGCGTCAAGATCGCGTTGAAGGAGATTGAGCGATTCGAAAGCGACGCGTTCGTGGTAAGCACCGGAATAGAGGTACACCGGGACACCCATACGCACACTTGCTCGGGCGACTGCATCGGTGAAGCAAGGCGAGTACACGCGTTTGACCGCAATGGCTGCGACGCGCCGCTCGATCATGGCAATGAGCGACGCGTCGGAGAGGGCGGGGTCATCGTAGCAAAAGCCTAGATTGGTGAGGATGAACTCGCCGGGCATGTACGCGTCGTAGCCGTTGATCGAGGGAGGGCAATCTAGGATGCCGACGTTGTAGACGCGGTGTTCTCCGGCGTCTTTGATAGGCGCGACTAGGTTGATTTGCTCAAATGCCGGTAGGGCCAAAATATCGGCGACTGTAATCATGGGTGTCTCCGTGCGACGTGAGGCTGTTTAATGGATGCGAGGCAAGCGCTGCCTGTTCATTAGATAGTATGACGGGAATTGGGTGCGAGGTGCACATGTTGATATTAAACGATAACCCCTGCTCCACATCGGGGCCGCAGTGGAGAAGGCGTGGGCAGTGGAAAAGACTGGCTGCAGTCCGCATGCCATCGTTTGCCGACGCAGGTTTGGCATGGGCGCGCGGTGGGCATAATGGGTGACATCGAATGAAATCGAAAGGATCATTATGCCTGCGCTTATTACGCATCATCTGTTTGGCGAGGAAAGCATCGATCATCTGCCGCAGGGCGTCATTACGTCCGACGAGGAACGCATTGCCTTTATCCTGGGCAACCAGGGTCCCGATCCGTTTTTCTTCCACATCCTGACGCCGCGCGTTTCCGACTGCACGCTGCTGGCGCAGGCCATGCATCGCTCGCGCATGTCGCGCCAGTTCTCGTGCCTGCGCGACGGCGTGTCCCATCTGCTCCCGCGCGATGCCAACTTGGGCCGCGCCTTTGCGCTGGGCCTGCTGTCGCACTACGTTCTCGACCGTAATGCGCACCCCTTTGTCTACGAGCAGCAGTTTGGCATTGTCGAGTCCGATCCCGAGCTGGAGGATTCGGGCAGCCAGGTCCATGCGGTGCTCGAAAGTGACCTGGACGTGTTGATGCTGCAGCTCAAGCGCGACGGGGCCACGGTCGAGGACTATCCGCCGGCGGGCGAGATCGTCACCACCGACCGCATCAATCGCGTGGCCGGCGTGCTGATGAGCTATGTTGCCGGGCGTGTGTACGGTATCGATATCCCAGCGGGGGAGTACGGTGCCGCCGTTGCCGACATGCAGCTGCTCTATCGCGCCATTGAACCGGCGGGCTCGGCCAAGACGCGTGCAATTGCCTTGGTCGAGGGCCTAGTACACGACTACTCCCTGCTCGATGGCCTTGCTCACCGCGTGACGACCGAGCCGCCCGAGCGCACCGGCAATCTGGGCCATCTGACGTGGAAGAATCCCTTTACCGATGAGGTCTCGAACGAGAGCTTCCCCGAGGTCTTTGACCGCGCGCTGGTCGATTACGAGTGCACGGTCACCCGCTTTATCGAGACCGGCGATATGGAGGCCGTGACCAACCACGTCAATTACAGCGGTCGCGTACTCGGCGCTGACGAAGAGTTCGACCGCGAGGAGTAGGGTTCGTGCGTGTCCCTTTGCCGAATCCTTACCGGTGCCTCTGTGCAATTGGGGTACGATGAACTGACTGCATATCGGGCGAATACGAAGGGTCCCTGTCCATGAAATACACCAAGCTCGAGCGTAACTGGGTTATGTACGATGTGGGCAATTCGGCCCTCGTGTTGCTCAACACTTCGGTGGTGCCCATCTACTTTAACGCCATCAATACCGGTGCTTCCTCGGCCGACCTGGTAGTCGCTTGGGGTAGCGCGCAGACGATTGCCTCGCTGGTCATTGCCATGCTCATGCCCATTCTGGGCGCGCTTGCCGATTACGCCGGCAACAAGATCAAGTTCTTCTTGGGCTTCTTCCTCACGGGCTTGGTGCTTTGCCTGGCGCAGGCTATCCCAATGTCCGCCATGGCATTTTTGGCCGTGTACGTGCTGTGCACCATCGGCCTTAACTCTTCTATGACGTTCTATGACGCCATGCTGCCCGACATTACCACCGACGAGCGCATGGACGCCGTGTCCAGCTCGGGCTATGCCTGGGGCTACATCGGTTCCACCGTGCCGTTCATCATCTGCCTGGCGCTTATCATGGGTGGTCCCGCTCTTGGCGTCCCCACCATGCTGGCAACGCGTCTGTCGTTTGTCATCACTGGCGCCTGGTGGCTCATCTTTACCCTGCCGCTCATTCGCACCTATAAGCAAAAGTACGGTCGCGAGCGCGGTCCCGAGGACACCATCGGCCACATCGTGGGCGGCGTGTTCTCCGAAGTCGTACACACCATGCGCGAGATCGCCCACAACAAGACCGTGCTGGTCTACATGATCGCGTTCTTCTTCTACATCGACGGTGTGCACACGGTCATTTCCATGGCAACCAGCTACGGTTCGGCTCTGGGCATCGACTCGACCCAGCTGGTACTGGCCCTGCTCGTTACACAGTTCGTGGCCTTTCCGTCCGCCATCATCTACGGCAAGCTCGCCGGACGCGTGGGCACGCTCAACATGATCCTGGTGGCGGTCGCCGCCTACATGGGCATTGTGCTGTTCGCCGCGTTTTTCCTCAAGACCGCCTTTGAATTCTGGGTGCTTGCCATTATGGTCGGCCTGTTCCAGGGTGGCGTGCAGGCACTCAGCCGTAGCTACTTTGGCCGCATCATCCCCAAGGAAAAGTCCAACGAGTACTACGGCTTCTTTGACATCTTTGGGCGCTATGCAAGCGTTATGGGCACCTTTCTGGTGTCGGTCGTCACCTCGCTGACCGGCAACCCGTCGCTGGGCGTTCTTTCCATTGCTGTGCTGCTGGTCGTTGGCTTTATGCTGCTGGCCCGCCTGTCTCGCATGACTCGAGCGGCAGAGCATGCCGCATAGGAGCGAGCGGCTATTGTGCCTGTCCGCGGTACTCTTTTGGGGTTATCCGCAATAAACATTGCGACTTGCGAGCAATGATTTGCCCAAGTGGGTATGATGGAATCAGCTAGGTCGCGGGGCGTCGCCTGTGTTTGGCGGCGCCTCGTTTTTGTGTTGCAGGGAGGGAAGGCATGAACGCCACGGTTGTGATTCCAACATATTGGGCGGGCGATGATGCCCATGCAAACGCTCCCGGTGTCTATGACCACTCGACGAAGCTCAACGCCACCAATCCCGAGCTCGATCACTGTCTTGCTTCGCTCGAGCAGGTACGCGATATTCCGCGAATCATCCTTTTGGTGGTCTGTCCCATCTCGGCCACGGCGGATGTGTCGAAGCGTGTACGCGAAATCGTCGACGCGCACCCTACGCTCAAAGTTACCGTAGTCACCAATACCCAGGCATCGCGTATCGCCGACCGCGTAGCGCAGATTGCGCCCAAGGGTTCGGGAGAATGCGTGAGCCTGCGCGGCTATGGCGCCATCCGCAATATGGGACTTGCCTGTGCCGCCGTGCTGGGTCACGATGCCGTCATCTTTTTGGATGACGACGAGACTGTCATCGATGCCGACTTTATGAAACGCGCGACTTACGCGTTGGGGCAGCAGACGCGTCAGGGCCTGCCGATCTTGGTTAAGAGCGGCTACTTTTACGATCGAGACGGATCGCCGCTGGCCCCCACGGACAAGGTGGGCATCTGCCACCGTTGGTGGACCAAGCGTATTGAGTTCAATCGCTGGATGAAAAAGGCGCTCTCGGGCACCCGTATTTCGCGTTCAAACTATGTGTGCGGCGGCCTTATGGCCCTCCATGCCCGCGCCTTTACCCGCGTGGCATTTGACCCGTTTATCACTCGTGGCGAGGACCTGGACTACCTCTTTAATATGCGCATATTTGGCTACGACGTATGGTTTGATAACGAGTGGACCGTGCGCCATCTGCCGCCCGAGTCCGAGAAACGCTCGCCGCGCTTTATGCAGGACGTGTACCGTTGGTACTACGAACGTGCCAAGCTAACGTTTGCCGCGCATCAGAAAGAGCTCATTCCCGTTACAGCCGCGTCTCTCATGCCCTATCCGGGCCCGTGGATTTCGCGCGAGCTTGACGATCGCGTGCGTAAGACTGCCATGGTCCGCAGCATTTTTACCCGCGAGCACGAGGGATACCTACGCATTTGGCGCCACGGTATTGACGAGGCCAGGACCTACGCACGCCAAAACGCCGCAAGCTACCTGCGTTTCCAGAGCTTCTGGCCCAAGATTATGGATGAGCTCTGGCGTGACGCCCAGCTGACCAGCATCCTGGAGGGGACTGAATGATCGACCGCCGCGCCCAGCGCGATAGTTCAATGTCAATCTTTCGCATCATTGCCGTATCCTGCGCCATTTGTGTGCTGGTGTACTTTGTTTTTGCCCTGGCGACTGGAATCGAGCCAATCGCGACCGTGGTCGCCTGTACGCTGCTATGCATCTTCCTGTGTATCTTTATCTTTTTGACGCTCAATCCCGATTCGGTTCGCTCGCAGTACACCGAGGAGACGCTCTCGGTGGCCTCGGCCATGCTCGAGGACATTAAAGGCGGTCTGACGCAGGAGTCAGCACGTCTGGTGTGCCAGCGCATTTTGCCCGAGACACGCGCCATGACAGTTGCCGTTACCGACGAGAGCAACGTACTGGCCTGCGCGGGCGAGTTTGAGGAAAAGCTGCTGCCCAATTCTCCCATTCATACGCTCGCCACGCGCTACGTCATCGAACACGGTATCGTCCAGTCGTTCAACCGCGTGGTGGACGTGGTGGGTTCGGATGGCTCACACAACCAGGTCCCCGCTGGCATCATCGCACCCATCAAGGTGGGCGACCGCACCGTCGGCACGCTCAAGTTTTATTACAAGACCCTGCGTGCCGTCGACCGTACCCAGTATGCGCTCGCCTCGGGTTTTGCCGAAATCCTGTCCACGCAGCTCGCCATTCACGAGCTCGAGGTGCAAAAGGAGCTCACGGCCCGTGCCGAGGTGCGTGCCCTGCAGGCGCAGATTAACCCGCACTTCCTGTTCAACACGCTCAACACCATCGCATCGTTTACGCGTACCGACCCGCTGCGCGCCCGCGAGCTGCTGCGCGAGTTCTCCTCGTTCTATCGCGCAACGCTCGACAATTCGGGCTCGCTCATTCCCGTGTCGCGCGAGGTCGCACAGACCAAGCGCTACCTGACGTTTGAGAAGGCGCGCTTTGGCGAGGATCGCGTGCTGGCGACCTTTGACGTGTCCGAGGACGTCGAGGACACGCTGGTCCCGGCATTTGTGATCCAACCGATTGTCGAGAACGCCGTGCGTCACGGCATGGGTGATGCCAGTGCGCTGAAGATTGACGTGACGGTGCGCAGGGATGGTGACGATGCGATTTTGATTTCGGTGGCCGATGACGGTGTGGGCATGGACGAGGGCATCGCTGCCAGACTGTTTGACGAGCGCTCTGCCCGTCCCGACGCCAGCTCCCCGCAGGGTGGCGGCGCCGGCGTTGCCATGCACAATATTTCGGAGCGCATTCATCGCTTTTATGGGCCGCACTCCTATACGCGCGTCGAATCGGCGCCGGGTAAGGGCGCTAAAGTGCTCCTACATCTCGATTTGTCGGAGAGCATCTTCGACATTCAAGAGTAGAATAATTGGTCACGGGCTTAACGCCGGTTGGCGTATGCCCGACGTAGTTAGTTGACGAAAGGTTTTATCCCCATGCTGCGTGCGATGATTGTGGATGATGAGGCACCGGCCCGTTCGGAACTTCGCTTCTTGCTCGAGCAGACGGGCAAGATCGGCACGATCACAGAAGCGTCGAGCGTTCGCTCCGCCATCGAGATGCTTATGGAGAGTCGCGTTGATGTCGTGTTCCTCGATATTTCGATGCCTGGCGCTTCGGGTCTGCAACTTGCCGAGGCGCTGCATAAGCTTAAGAATCCGCCGGCGATCGTGTTTGTGACCGCGTACAGCGATCATGCGGTTGAGGCGTTTGATGTGGATGCCGTCGACTATCTGATGAAGCCGGTAGAGGAAGCCCGCCTGGATCGTGCAATCGAGAAGGTCATGCAGCGCACGAAGCCCGTTGCGGACAGCAAGGTGACCATCGAGCGCATCCCGGTGGAGAAGGGCGGCCGCAAGGTGCTCATCCCCGTGGACGACATTCGCTTCATTATGGCCAAGGACGATTACTCCTGTATCTATACCGTCGACGATCGTTTTTTGTCGACGACCTCGCTGGCACAGTTCGAGGCCAAGCTTTGTGATTTTGGCTTCTTCCGCGTTCACCGCCGCTATATCGTTAACTTGGCGTGTGTTACCGACGTCGAGACGGTTCCCTCGGGCGCTATCCAGCTGGGCATTACGGGCGTCGACGAACGCGTACCGGTTTCGCGCCGTCGCGTCGTACCGCTCAAGAAGGCCCTGAGCCTCTAGCACACCGGCTCCGCAGCCCTGTAGACCAAAATCGTCTGCGGAGCCGCGGGGCTTTTTGTATGAATGCACCAAATCGTTTGCGGAAGGGATCCCATGAACAGTGCAAGCGCCAAGCGTATCGACATCATCTCGGACACCCACGGTTATCTGTCGCCCGCGCTTTTAGATGAGTTGAGCGGCGCGGACCTGATTATCCATGCCGGCGATCTTACGTCGGAGATGGACTACGAACATCTGCGAACCATTGCCCCTGTGCGAGCGGTTCTGGGCAATAACGACTACTACCGTGATTACGGCCCCGAAGTGGACCGTCTGGCGCTCTTTAGCTACGAGGGCCTTAAGTTTGCCGTAGCCCACTACCGCGAGGACCTCCCGGTGGGATCCGTAGACGTAGCCATCAACGGTCACACTCACGTAACCAAAGAGGCCCAGGTGGGCCGCTGCTTGGTCCTCAACCCAGGCAGCGCCAGCTACCCCAGGGGTACCCGGGGCCCCACCATGGCCAGAATGCTCGTCAAGGACGGCAAGATTCTCAGCACCAAATTTATTGACCTAGAGTAAACGCAACAAAAACGGGGGATGCAGATTGCATCTCCCGTTTATCTTTGAGCCAAAGGCCGAAGTTCAACAACAACCATCAGGCAACCCGCCCAGGAGAACGGGGGTCCCGAGCCGCGAAGCGGCGAGCAACAAAGTCTTCGAACAAAGTGACGGCAGGGAGGGTCTCCGGGGCCGGCTGGCGCGGGTTACGTTTGTCGCGAGTTCCGCACGCAAAGGAAAGCACTTAATGTGCTTTCCGTCTTGCGCAGGACTGTAGAGCAGCAAACTTAACCCGCGCCAGCCGGCCCCGGAGACCCTCCCGGAGGGACCCAAAAAATATTTTCAAAAAAGTTGTTGCGCGGCGAACAGACTTCTGTGTATACTAATCCCCGCAGCGCACGCGAGCGGAAACAAACGCGAACGACTGCCTGGGGAGTTAGCTCAGTTTGGTTAGAGCGCCGGCCTGTCACGTCGGAGGTCGCGGGTTCGAGCCCCGTACTTCCCGCCAACGCAATTAAAGCCACGTCTTCGGACGTGGCTTTTTGCGTTAAATAGGACAACCGCTCGGCCGTCCCTTTCATTCAGCTCCTTGTTTCCGAGATGCGGAAAAGAATTAAGTATATCGGTTTAAACAAGGGGGGTTTGTTGCGCAACACTCGTTCAATGAAACAGGGGGTTAGGTTATACTAAATTCCACTGCAGGCCTAATCTGATGCAATTTGCTTTGGATCCGACCTTCAGCGGACATCTAATTCACTATTTGGTTGTCCCGGCGGTTATTTAGCGTCTCGACGTAAGCTCGGCCCCGAAGCCCGTTCGAGCTGTTCGTATTCCTTGAAAGGGGAAACATGGACATATCGAGGAAGACTGATTATGCCCTCCGCATGCTTGCGATGCTTGCCGAGGAGCCGGAGCGGTTGCTTTCTGTTCGCACTGCTGCCGAAGAGGTCAATGTTCCGTATTCGTTTGCCCGTTCGATCCAACACGGTTTGGTTCAGGCCGGTATTGTGGAGAGCCTGCGTGGCGTCCACGGCGGTATGCGTCTTAAGGTCAACCCGAGCGAGGTCACTATCCGTCAGGTCGTCGAGGCCGTTCAAGGCCCTATGGTTATGAATGATTGCACGGCACTCGATGGCGACTGTGCGCGCAGGGGCACGTGCTGCTATCATCCCCTGTGGGCTGGGGCTCAGGCGCTGATGCGTGACTACCTCGATTCCGTTTCGCTGGACGATGTCGTCGCTCGCCGCCAGTTCCCCGCCGTCGATCCCAAGTTCGCCGACCGCGACGCCTTTCCCGAGTATGCCGTTTGCGCGTGTGCTTGCCGGGAGGAGTAGCGCCGCATAAGGAGCATAGCTATGATTCAGGACCCCTTTCGTTCGATGATTCGTTCGGAAGGGGTTCTGCGTTATCGCGACCTTCCGTGGCGCCGCACACGCGACCCGTACATCATCTGGCTTTCCGAGGTCATGCTGCAGCAGACGCAGGTTCCACGCGTAGAGATGCGCATGCCGGCATGGCTCGACCGCTTTCCGACCGTGCATTCTCTCGCCCAGGCCGCTCCTTCTGATGTTTTGGACGCTTGGCAGGGCATGGGCTACAACCGCCGTGCTTTGGCGCTCCATAAGGCCGCGCAGCGACTCGTGGAGGACTGGGATGGGGAGTTTCCGCGTGATACATGCGACCTGGTCGCGCTGCCCGGTATTGGGCCCGCAACGGCGCAGGGCATTCGGTCGTTTGCGTTTGATCTTCCGGGAGTGTACCTGGAGACCAATGTGCGCACGGTCTTTCTGCATCACTTTTTTCCTGACGTTCCGTCTGTTCCCGATCGCGAGCTAGTGCCGTTGATCCAGGCGGCCTGCCCGGCGGCGCCCGGTGCGGCGGCGGATGAGGTCGCTCCCTTTGCCGTGCCGCTCGACGATGCCGATACGCCGCGCGCGTGGTATTACGCGCTGCTGGATTACGGCGCGTATCTTAAAAAGACGCTGCCCAATCCGTCTAGGCGCTCGGCGGGCTACAGCCGCCAGTCCAAGTTTGAGGGCTCGCGTCGGCAAAAGCGTGCCCATATCGTGCGCATGCTGCTTGCAGCTCGCGACGGACAGCCGGCGGGCATAACGCTTGTTGAAGCTGTTGCAGGCGTTAACAAGATGGAGGCCGCAGCGGGTCGCGAACCGGTTGGTTGCGATTTTATTGCGGGCATTCTTGCCGACCTGGAGCGCGAAGGCTTTTGTCGTGCCGAAGGCGAGCGCTGGCTGAGTGTGTGATGAAATGAATTTGCAGAACAGGATAGTAAGGTTTAGATTCTCGGCATGAGGGTATCCTAAAGGCAATGCCGCTCAAAGTCTGTGGGCGGCGCGTATTGAAGGGAAGTACACCTATGGATTTTGAGAATTCTCAAACCAAGAAGAACCTCGAGACCGCTTTTGCCGGTGAGTCCCAGGCGCACACCAAGTATCGTTACTATGCATCCAAGGCCAAAAAGGACGGCTACGTTCAGATTTCGAATATCTTTGCCGAGACGGCGGGCAACGAGTCCGAGCATGCCAAGCTGTGGTTTAAGTACCTGCACGACGGTGCTGTTCCGGATACGCTGGACAACCTGCGCGATGCCGCCGCGGGCGAGAACTACGAGTGGACCACGATGTATGACGAGTTCGCCAAGACCGCCGAAGAGGAGGGTTTTGCCGAGATTGCCGCGAAGTTCCGTGGCGTTGGCGCTGTCGAGAAGGCTCACGAGGAGCGCTATAACAAGCTCGTCGAGCGCATTGAATCGGGCGAGGTGTTTGAGCGCGAGGGCGTAAAGGTGTGGAAGTGCCTGAACTGCGGGCACCTGCATGTTGGTGCCAAGGCGCCCGAGGTGTGCCCGGTTTGCAACCATCCCAAGGCGTACTTTGAGGAGCAGGTGGTGAACTACTAGCGCGTGGCGCTGGCTGCGCTCCGGCTTCGGGCCGTCGCGTGCTCGCTACAGAAAAGCTGATAAGAAGTTTGCGTGGGGGCCCGGATGGGGGGGGCCCCGTTTTTTTTGGGGTCCCTGTTTACACAATTTCCGTCAAGCTTTTGGTTAGGTTTTGGTCGGATGGTGCAAGGGCAAAAGGGCAAAAGATTGATGGCGAAAAAAGCTCAAAGAAAGTGCTGGTAGGGGAGTTGTTGAACTTTTCGACAGTTTTCTGACAAAAGAATCTTTGCGGCTATTGCCGCGGATTTCGTTGCCGCGGCCGCGATGGTGCGGGATGCTGGGCGCAAGCATCGAATGCTCCTATTGAGGAGGCCAACATGGATCTGTTTCTTGAGACCCCGCAGCAACAAGCCGAGCGCATGCTGCGCCAACAGCAGCGGCTTATGGAGATGCAAATGCAAGGGGCGGCCGTCCAGCCTCCTGCGCAAAACGCCGCGCCCGCGGTATCGTCTGCGGGTGAGGTGGACCCAGGAGCCTATTCCGTACAGCAAGATTCATATGCGCAGGAGCTTGCGTTCGACAAGCGTCGTGCGCGTCGCCGTCGCTGGGCCCAGCGCCTGCGTACGCTGGCGATGATCGTGCTGATCCCGTTGGGACTCGCGGCAATCTTCTTGGCCTCATATGCCCTCACGTGCATTCTCAACGGCGCCTCGCCCAGCGAAGTGCTCCAACATTTAACAGCTCTCGGCCAGCGCCTGGGCGATGTCGTAACAACCATCCGCGCCGGCTGGGAGAGTTAGCGTTTGTCACATTAGGACTTCTAGGGTGCAGGGATTATCGCCACGAGTAGAATTCTTGCATCCTTTGGGTCCTGTCGTGCGACTAAATAGTATTATTGATGATAATTAATAATAGGATTTGCTATACATAAGCAGGATTTAGAGCAGACTCTTTTGGATATTGACGAAGAGGCGGAGCTGGAAATAGGTCCAAGAGACGATAGACCGAGCGTTGTATTGGTGGGAGGGAGCGCCTTCATGCTTAACGATGTGACGAATCGGTCGGTTACACATGACATTGATGTGTTTGAGGCAGACAGGTGCCTCCGCGAGATCATAGCTCGATATCCCGAGGTGAATGGTATGGTGGCGGCATATTGTAATCAGATGCCATTCAATTACGAAGATCGTTTGATTCCCTTGGATATTGGGGCGCGTTTTATCAGGTACTTTACGCCATCCTTGGAAGACCTAGCGGTAATGAAGCTCTATGCCTACCGTCCGAACGACATCGTCGATCTTCATAGCCAGGCATTCGTCGACCGACTTGATTGGGGACTGCTCGAACGGCTTATATTCGACGAGGGCGAGGCGCTGGCGTCGTCGCCTTCGGAGCGGAGTTATCAAGAGATGGTCTGCGCATACAGGCAATACAAAAAGGAGGTGCTCGGTTGAATCTGACCTTTGAGGGATTCTTAAAAGGCTATTGCCGAGAGCTATCCGGACAGCAGTCGCTCAGTTTTAGAAAACTGGTTAAGCAGGCGACGACGGTTGCGCCGCGCGTGGCGGAGCCCCTGTTTTTGCTCGCTTTGGCGCAGGGTAAAGCCGAATACGTTCTGGGCTTATCCGAGGGTTCGTGGATGGAAGAGGGTTACCGAGGCGTTTTGTCCTTGTACGCCCAAACGGGTAGCCTGGCATCTCTATGCGCCGAGGACAAACTCCCTAATCGTTATGCCAACGTTTGGCGTGCGTATAGAGCGGTGAAGGAAAAGCCAGTGGCGGACAGAAGGATCAACGCTCTGATGCGAAAAAGAACGTTGGGAGCGCTAGGGGAATCGGGCGTAACGCGCTACGGTCTCTGCCGCGATTTGAATCTGAATAAGGGAAACGTGTACGCATACTTAGCCGGCGATGACTCAAAGGTGAGCAGGGAGACGGCGCGCCGCATTATGGAATATGCGGAGGAGAGGGGCGCCCAAGAAGGGGCCGGGCGCCCGGTGCGTGTGGCGGGGTAAGATTGATCGCGGTTTTGATTGATGATCGATTGGGTTTGTTGGGCGGAGTCTATGTCTGCTGTTGATATTGTGCTGGTCGTGATCGCCTTGGTAACGGTAGGAGTGGCTGTGGCTTGCGCCCTGCAGCTCAAGGGCCTTCGCGCCGAGCTGCGAGAGCGCGGCGATGGCGGTGCGGAGGCGATGGCGGCACTCGAGCAGGCCAACAACGCGCTCGATGCCCTGAACGTCGCGCTGGCAGAAACCCGCCGCACGGCCAATGCCATCGCGCAGCAGCAGACGACAGATGCGGCCGTGGAGCAGCAACGTTACCTGAACATCGCACGCGAGTTTTCGCAAGCTGGTGACCGGATGGATGACCTGCGCCGCGAGACGGCCCAACAACTCGGTGCCAACCGCGAGGGCATCGAGCACCGCCTGGACAAGGTGCGCGAGACGGTCGATGCCCAGCTGGGTGCTATCCGCAAAGATAACAACGTGCAACTCGATCAGATGCGCGCGACGGTGGACGAGAAGCTCTCCCGCACGCTCAACGATCGCCTGTCGGCATCGTTTAAGCAGGTGAGCGACCAGCTCGAGGCCGTGTACAAGGGCCTGGGCGACATGCAGTCCATCGCCACCGGCGTGGGCGACCTTAAGCGCGTGCTGGGCAACGTAAAGGCGCGTGGCATTTTGGGCGAGGTGCAGCTGGGTGCAATCCTGGCGGACATCCTTACACCCGACCAGTATCTGGAAAACGTCGCCACCAAGCCCGGTGCCTCGGAGCGCGTTGAGTTTGCCGTCAAGCTGCCGGTAGACGAGGACGATCCCGTGCTGCTGCCGATCGACTCCAAATTCCCGGGCGATGCGTACGAGCATCTGCTCGACGCCCAGGAGTCGGGTGACGCTGAGGCCGTCGCCGCTGCGCGTAAGACGCTCGATGCCATGGTCAAGCGCGAGGCCAAGGACATCTGCGAAAAGTACCTGAGTGTGCCGGCAACGACCAACTTTGGCATTATGTTCGTGCCGTTTGAGGGGCTGTACGCCGAGGTTGTCAGTCGTCCGGGACTTATCGAGACCCTGGGCCGCGACTATCACGTCAACGTTGCCGGTCCCAGCACCATGGCGGCTATCCTTAACAGTCTACAGATGAGCTACCAGACGTTTAGGCTGCAAAAACGCACCGATGACGTGCTGCGCGTGCTTTCTGCCGTCAAGGCCGAGCTGCCGCGCTATCAGGCGGCGCTGCGCCGCGCCCAGCAGCAAATCGAGACCGCGGGAAAGACGGTCGAGGGCATCATCACCACGCGCACCAACGTCATGGAGCGCAAACTCAAGGACATCGACGCGCTGGAAGACGCCGACCAAGCTGATGAGATCTTGGGACTCACGCCCGCGGGCCTTCTCACAGACCAAGAAGACGAGGAATAATTACAACAAGACGGTGGGGCACCGGCGCAAACGCGGGCGCCCCGCTGCTTTTCGCATCGTGCTTGCCTGAAGTGCGCTTTAGTATGCAACAATGACGTTTAGCCCCGCCATATGTGAAAGGAAGCCCATGTCACAGAGAAGCACCAGTCCGCTCAAACGCTCAACCGTGCGCCGCACGCTACAGCGTTTCTGGGACGTTACGCGCACGCAGCCGCTGATCGTCTTTCTCTCGGTGCTCTCGTCGGCGGGCTACATCTTTTTGCTCACGTTTGCCAACACCTACGTGATGGCCCTTATCGTCGACCGCGTCCAGGCCGGCCCCGTGGCGGGCGACCGGGTGTTTGAGGTCTTTGGCCCCTACATTCTGGCGCTCGTGCTCGTTAACCTGGTAGGCCAGATCCTCTCCAAGCTGCAGGACTACACCGTCTACAAGCTCGAGATTGCGGGTAACTATCACTTGGCGCGCCTGTGCTTCGACACGCTCTCCAATCAATCCATGACATTTCACACCAGCCGTTTTGGCGGATCGCTTGTGAGCCAGACAAGCCGTTTTATGAGCGGCTACACGGGGCTGGTGGACGTGACGGTGTATTCGCTCATTCCCACTGTCACCTCGGTTGTCTGCACGGTGGCGGCGCTCGCTCCGGTGGTGCCGACGTTTACCGTGATCCTGGTGGGCATTATGGTCGTCTACATTGCGTTTGTCTGGCTCATGTATAAGCGCATCATGCCGCTTTCGGCCGCGACGTCCGCCGCGCAGAACAAACTGTCGGGCGTGCTGTCCGACGCGGTTACGAACATCCTGGCCGTCAAGACCTGCGGGCGCGAAGACTTTGAGCGCGACCTGTTCGATGCTGCCGACCGCGCCGCGCGCGACGCCGAAACGGTTTCGATGCACGCCATGATGCAGCGCAACTTTACGACCTCGGGCCTTATCGTCATCACCATGGCTGTGGTGAGCGTGTTCGTCGCGGGCGGCAACGCGTGGTTTGGCATCTCGGCCGGCTCGCTTGTCATGATCTTTACCTATACGTACAACCTCACCATGCGCCTGAACTACGTAAGCTCCATGATGCAGCGCATCAACCGCGCGCTGGGCGATGCGGCCGAGATGACGCGCGTGCTGGACGAGCCGCGTCTGGTGGCAGACGACGAGAACGCTCCCGAGCTCAAGGTGGGCGAGGGCGCGATTGATTTTGAGCACCTGAGCTTTGCATACCGTGACGCCGCGGCGGGCGAGAGCGTGTTCGACGACCTGACGCTCCATGTGGCGGCGGGCCAGCGCGTGGGCCTGGTGGGCAAATCGGGCTCGGGCAAGACGACGCTCACCAAGCTGCTGCTGCGCCTGGACGACGTACAGGGCGGTCGCGTACTCGTGGACGGTCAGGATGTCTCGCGCTGCACGCAGCAGAGCCTGCGCCGCCAGGTTGCCTACGTGCCGCAGGAGGCACTGCTGTTTCACCGCTCAATTCGCGAGAACATCGCCTACGGCCGCCCCGATGCCACCGACGAACAGATCCGCGAGGCGGCCCGCTTGGCCAATGCCCTGGAGTTTATCGACCGCCTGCCCCGGGGCTTTGACACCATGGTGGGCGAGCGCGGCGTTAAGCTTTCGGGCGGCCAACGCCAGCGCGTGGCCATCGCCCGTGCCATCCTCACCGACGCGCCGATTCTGGTGCTCGACGAGGCGACCTCTGCCCTGGACAGTGAGTCCGAGGCGCTGGTGCAGGAGGCGCTTGAGAACCTGATGCGCGGCCGCACCTCTATTGTGGTGGCACATCGCCTGTCCACCGTGGCGGCGCTCGACCGCATCGTGGTGCTGGCGGACGGCGAGATTGTCGAGGACGGTACGCATGCGCAGCTTGTCGAGGCAGGCGGCGAGTATGCGAGCTTGTGGGGCCGCCAGACCGGCGCATTTTTGGAGGCGTAAAGACCCCATACGTGGGACAATCGTGCCCATAGGTAAGTTATGCCGCTGATCCGAGGAGTCGTTATGCCACGCGAGACCAATGCCGCCAAACGCGAGCGCGCCGTTGAGGTGTGCGAGCGCCTTAACCGTCGCTATGGCCCGGTTGAGTGTTTTTTGGACCACGAGAATCCCTATAGGCTGCTCATAGCGGTGTTGCTCTCGGCGCAGACGACCGACGCGCAGGTCAACAAGGTGACGCCGAAGCTGTTTGCCCAGTGGCCCACGCCCGAGGCCATGGCGGGGGCGAGCGTTGCCGATGTGGCAGATACCATTAAGTCGCTCGGCTTCTATAAGAGCAAAGCCAAGCACGCCGTGGAGGCCGCACAGATGATTGTCGCCGATTACGGCGGCGAGGTGCCGGCCGACATGAAGGAGCTTGTCAAGCTGCCGGGCGTTGGGCGCAAGACGGCGAACATCGTGCTCAACGTTGGGTTTGGCATTGTCGAGGGCATCGCGGTCGATACGCACGTCAACCGCATCGCGCACCGTCTGATGCTGAGCCCCAAGACGCATGCCAAGGAGCCGCTCAAGACCGAGCAGGATCTGCTCAAGATCTTGCCGCACGAGTATTGGGAGTCGGTCAACCACCAGTGGATCACCTTTGGCCGCGAGATCTGCGACGCCCGTAAGCCCAAGTGCGACGAGTGCCCGCTGGCGGATTTGTGCCCCAGCGTGCGCGTGACGGGGTAGGGACTACCGCGTTTTGCCGGCGTCCGAAGGCTGTGGCCAATGTTGCGCAACACATTTGGGCCGCGAAGGCTCAATATGATGGCGACAGATGCCGTTTGTTGTGAGGGGATGCTCGAATATGTTTTGCACCAAGTGTGGTTCCGAGATGCCCGATGGAACTGAATATTGCACGAACTGCGGGGCGCGCATCGGCGCTGCCTCCCCGGCTGCCGCGCCCGCCGAGCCCGCACCGATGCCGGCGGCAGGGATGCCTCCCGTGCAGAAGAAGTCGCATAAGCGCGCGGTGATTGTCGGCATGTGCGTGGCGGGCGTGCTCGTTGCCGGCGGTGCCGCCCTGGCGCTGACCGGCGTACTGGGTCCGCTTGGGCAGGGCAACTCGTCGCAGATTACGGTGCTGGGGTCCGACGAGGGTTCGGCCGAGCATGAGGACCAGGGAAGCGCCAAGAAGAAGCCTGCCGCCGACGAGGACGAGGCGGAAGGGCCCGAGCAGACGGGCAGCAGCGTAAAGGTCGACCTCAATGACCAGGCAACCTATGCCGCCGCAAACCTGTTTCTGTCGAACTTTACGGAGGGGCACTTCGATCGGGACTGGTATCAGACGGGTACTTTCGATTCGACTGATGGGCTTTCGGATGACGAGAAATATAAGCTGGTCAAGTTTATCTGGTGCCATTTTATTGACAACGCGCCGTATCGAATCGAGAAAGGCGACTATGACAACGGTAATCGCCAGCGTATGGCGACTGATGTGGTCAATAGGGAACTCAGCCGCTTGACGGGCCTGACGCTTTCCGATGCCGATATGACGTATGACAGAACGCCGGAGGGGCAGGCGATTCCTGATTCGGCCGAAGCACATGACGGGTACCTGTATTTGAAGCAGGAATACGGCCAGGGAAATTACAACCCAGCGTGTGCCATCGTTACGGGCGCGACTGACCTTGGCGATAACATCTACGAGCTCACCTATGAGGTCTACAGTGCTGGCGGTTCGTTACTTCCTTCCGACATCCCCGAGAGCACCTACGGCCTGCCAAAGGATCAGTTCATCGCTGCAATTCAAGCGGACGCATCTAGGGGCCGTACCGAGACTTGTACGGTCCGCGTCGCGCAGGGTGACGGCGCTCCGACCTTCACACTGCTTAAAATGGGCGTCTACGATTAGGCTCGGCGTATGGCTCACTCTGATAACGCCAAGCGGCTCGTCCGTCTGGCGTTTTTTGCGGGGCTGGGCGTACGCTTGAGCTGGAGTCCTCTCCATGCGCTACCATGACAAACAATGATCTTTGACGCACGACCCGCCGAGCTTGCCCCGGCGGGCTTTTGGCGTTGCGATGCCGGAGGAACAGCATGCTCATTCACCGTATAGCCGCGCAGCTCTACACTGCCGAGGCCTTGCAGACCGTCGAGGCCGGGCTCGACGCCGGCGAGGATGTGACGCTGGCCGTGTCGCAGTCGGGCCGCACGCTTATGGCGGCTGCTCAGTTTGCGCGCCGCCCGCGCCCTACGGTCTACATTGTGAGCGGCGAGGACGCGGCCGATCGCGCCGCGCGCAGCCTGGCCGCCTACGTGGGCCTGGCGCACGTGTGCCGCTTTCCCGAGCGCAAGGACTATCCGTGGCGCGAGCAGGCGCCCGACGATGCCGTGGTGGCGCAGCGCTGCGAGGCTCTGGGGCGCATCGTGCGCGGGGACAACTGCATCATGGTTGCCTCGGCCCGTGCATTGCTGCGTTGCGTGCCGCCAGTCGAGAGCCGCTACTGGGAGTCCACGACCTTTGCGGTGGGCGAGGAGATTCCTTTTGACGAAGTGCCGCAGCGCCTGGTGGGCATGGGCTACACCAATGCCGGCGCCGCCGACGCACCCGGCCTGTTCCGCGTGCACGGCGACACCGTCGAGGTATTCCCCGCACAAGAGAAAGGGCCCGTGCGCATTGAGTTCTTTGGCGACGAAATTGATCGCATTCGCCGTATGGTGAGCTCTACGGGCCAAACCATCGGCAACGAGGACAGCATCGAGATCTTCCCGTGCCGCGAGCTGGCGCTTACCGACGAAGCCGTTCACAACATGCACGTGGCGCTCTATCGCGCAAGCCAGAGCGACAGCAAGCTGGCGGCACTGCTCGAGATGGTTGATGCGCGTATCGTCACACCCGAGCTCGACCGCTTTTTGCCGGTGATGTACGGCCAGACCGTGAGCCCGTTGGCGCACGTGAGCGGCAAGGCGCTTGTGGTTCTGTCCGAGCCGCGCTCGCTGTTCGACGACTGCCTGCGTGCCTACGAGGATATCGAGGCGCGCGCCGGCGAGGCGGGGATTGACCGCTTGGACGGCCTGTACGTGCGCGCCCAGCAGCTCGACTTTGGTGCTCAGCAGCGCCTGAACTACGTGAGCCTGATCCGCGCCGGCGGTGCGGTTACGGCAGAGCTCAAGATTGAGCAGCCGGCTATCGCAGGCTCGGACAACCGCTTTATGACGCGCGTTCAGGAAGTCGTGGGCAAGCGCTATGCCTGCGTGTTTGCCATTCCCGACCGCGGAGCGCGCGAGTCGATGGAGCTCACCTTTGGCGACGAGGGCATTACCTTTGAGGAGTCGCTGACGACCGCCCCCGAAAACGCCGGCGTTATTGGCGAGCGCGTACGCGTGGCAGCGGCAGATTCTGCCGACCGTGCTGTCCGCCAGGAGGCCCATGCCTCGATCCGCGAGCGCCGCGTCGACGCACTCAACGCCCGCTCGCTCGAGGCGGGCGCCGCCCAGGCTGCCGCCGGTGCTGCCGTACCCACCATCTCGCGCGGACGCGTGACCTTTGTGGATGCTGCCCTGCCGCAGGGCGTGGTGGTGCCCGATGCCAACCTAGCCGTGTTCTCGATCGCCGATCTCAATGCCCGCATGGACGCCAACCGCGTGCGCAGCCGTCGCAAGGTGGACATTACGCAGATTACGTTTCCGTTTAAGCCGGGCGACTACGTGGTGCACGCTACCCACGGCATCGCGCTCTTTAGCGAGATCGCGCGCCAGGAAGTGGGCGGCAAGGAGCGCGACTACTTTTTGCTGGAATATGCCGACGGCGACAAGCTCTACGTGCCGCTCGAGCAGGTCGACCGCATCACGCGCTATGTTGGTCCCGACGGCGACAAGCCGCGCCTGACTAGGCTCAACACCGCCGACTGGACGCGTGCCACCAACAAGGCGCGCAAGAACGCCAAAAAGCTGGCGTTTGACCTGGTCGATCTGTATACGCGCCGTTCTTCGATTACCGGTATCGCCTGCCCGCCCGACACGCCCGAGCAGATCGAGATGGAGGAGAGCTTTCCTTACGACGAGACGCGCGACCAGCTGGAGGCCATCGCCGATATTAAGGCCGACATGGAGGCGCCCAAGCCCATGGACCGCCTGCTCTGCGGCGACGTGGGCTTTGGCAAGACCGAGGTCGCCCTGCGCGCGGCGTTTAAGTGCGTGGACTCCGGCCGTCAGGTCATGGTGCTCTGCCCCACGACCATTCTGGCCCAACAGCACTACGAGACCTTCTTTGAGCGCTTTGCCCCGTTTGGCCTCGAGGTCGAGGTGCTCAGCCGCTTTCGCACGCCGGCGCAGCAGAAGCGCGCGCTCAAGGCGTTTGCCGAGGGCACGATCGACGTGCTCATCGGCACGCACCGCCTGCTTTCGGCCGATGTGAACCCCAAGAACCTGGGTTTGGTGATCATCGACGAGGAGCAGCGCTTTGGCGTGCAGCACAAGGAGCAGCTCAAAAACCTGCGCGAGCAGATTGACGTGCTCACGCTTTCGGCAACGCCTATTCCGCGAACCATGCAGATGGCCACGAGCGGCGTGCGCGACATGAGCCTGATCACCACGCCACCGACCGGGCGCCGCCCCGTGATCGTGCACGTGGGGGAGTACGACCCCGACGTGGTGAGCGCGGCGATTCGCCTGGAGGTGGGCCGCGGCGGCCAGGTGTACTACGTGTCCAACCGCGTCAAGACCATCGACGACGCCGTGGCGCGCGTGCACGAGGCCGCGCCCGAGGCGCGCGTGGGCGTGGCGCACGGCAAGATGAGCCCGCGCGAGGTCGAGGACGTGATGATCGAGTTCGCGACCAAAAAGATCGACGTGCTCATCGCCACGACCATCGTGGAGAGCGGCATCGACAACGCGACCGCCAACACGCTGATCATCGAGGATTCGCAGCGCTTGGGTCTGGCGCAGCTCTACCAGCTCAAGGGCCGCGTGGGCCGTTCTGCCACGCAAGCCTACGCGTACTTTATGTTCCCGGGCGAGCTGCCGCTCACCGAGGAGGCTACGGCACGCCTGACCGCACTCTCCGAGTTCCAGGACCTGGGCAGCGGCATGCGTATCGCCATGCGCGACCTGGAGATTCGCGGCGCCGGCTCGCTCATGGGCGCCGAGCAGCACGGCAATCTGTCGAGCGTGGGCTTTGACCTGTTTACGCAGATGCTGGGTCAGGCCGTGGCCGAGGCGCGTGGCGACGACGATGCCGGTGTGGAGGCGGCGAGCGTGGGCATCAACCTGCCGGCCGACTACTTCTTGTCCGAGGAGTACCTGCCGGCGGTGGATCAGCGCGTGCTCGTATACCGTAAGCTTGCGGCGGCCGGGGACCTGGAGAGCATCGACGAGGTGCAGGAAGAGACCGAGGCCGCGCATGGCGAGCTGCCGTTGGCGGGACTCAACCTGTTCAATCGCGCGCGAATCCGCATTCGCGGCGAGCGCCTGGGGCTCGAGAGCGTTACGCTCAGCGGCGGTCGCATCACGTTTTTGGGCGTCGACGTTCCCAAGAAGGTGGCCTATGAGCTTAAGACCCGCTATGGAGCGGTGAACTTCCCCAAGAGCCGCAAACTGTCGGTGCCCTACAAGGCGGGCGCCGGCGCGGGCAGCGGCCTGGGTCGCGGTCTCGACGCCAACGACGGCACCGGCCCCGTGGCCGCGGCACTCATGCTGCTGCAGCAGCTGGGCACGTCCGACGATGACTAACGGGTCGACGCCGTAAACGCCCCATTTGGGCAATCTGGTTCCATCGAAAGGAAAGCATGTTCGGGTACATCTATAAGAAAGATGCCGCTGCTATCGCGGTTATCCTTGCCCTCTGCCTGGGCGTGGGCAGTTTCTTCGATTATCAGATCTCGAGCGCGCTGTTCAACATCGGCAGCGTGTACGGCCGCTTTATCGAGGCGGCCGGCGAGCTGCCGTTTGAGCTGACGGCGAGCGTCGCGGGCGTTATGCTCGTGCGTGCGGTGCGTCCCGACTCCAGGGGGAGCAAATGGCTCGCCGTGCTCGGCATCCTCGTCAATGTTGGCCTGACCGGCTACGAGATCGTTTCGTCCCTGAGGGTTGGCGGCAAACTCATCGCGGCTCAGTTGGTGCTGACGTTTGTGCTGGCCATCGTCGCCAACCTTATCGTCTATCGCCTCACGCGCACGACCGAGCCCGACGAGCTCACACGCTGGGCGCTCATGGTGCTTGCCGTGTGGGTCGCTCAGGCCATCATCCTTAACGTGATCGTCAAGCCGCTGTGGTCGCGCCCGCGCATGCGCGTGGTCGAGGTGACGCCGGGGCTCGAGTTTCAGCCGTGGTGGGTGATCGGCAACCCCGACAAGCGGGCCTATATTGCCGCCGGTGTAGTCAAGGACGGCTTTAAGTCGTTTGCGAGCGGACACGCGGCGCACGCGGCGATCGGCCTTATGCTCGCCGGGCTTCCCGCAGCGGCCTTTAAGGAAAAGCCGTCGCGCCGTCGTGTGGTCTTTTGGACGGCGGCTGTGGTTGTCGCGTTCGTCGCGTTTGGCCGCATCGTGATCGGAGCGCACTTTTTGAGTGATGTGAGCTGCGGTTTTGCTCTGGTGCTGGCACTTGAGTGCCTTGCCGCGCGCATTGCCTATCCCAGCGGCGTACAATAGCTCCGTTTGAATCATCTGGCCGATACCCGGTAAGAGAGGATTGCCATGCTCGCGTTTAACAACGATTATTCCCACGGCGCACACCCGGCGGTGCTGCAGGCGCTCGTCGACACCAATATGGAGCCGCAGCCCGGATACGGTACCGATGCGCATACCGAGCGTGCCAAGCAGCTTATCCGCGAGGCCTGTCAGGCCCCCGATGCCGACGTGTTTTTTCTGGTGGGCGGCACGCAGGCCAACGCGACGGTGATCGACATGCTGCTCGCGCCGTACGAGGGCGTCGTTGCTGCCGAGACTGGCCACGTCGCCTGCCACGAGGCGGGCGCCATCGAGTTTGGCGGCCACAAGGTGCTCACCATCCCCGGCTACGAGGGCAAGATGCACGCCGAGGACCTTGAGAACTATATCCAGGTGTTCTACGAAAACGAGAGCTACGAGCACACGGTGTTCCCGGGTGCCGTGTACGTGAGCCTATCGACCGAGTACGGCACGCTGTACTCCAAGGCCGAGCTCGCGGCGATTCACGCAGTGTGCCAGAAGCGCGAGATTCCGCTGTTTGTGGACGGTGCTCGCCTGGCCTATGCGCTGGCGGCCGATGAATGCGACATCACCCTGCCCGAGCTGGCGCAGCTGTGCGATGTGTTCTACATCGGCGGTACCAAGTGCGGCGCGCTCTGCGGCGAGGCTGTGGTGTTCTGCGGTGTGCACGCCCCGGCGCATCCCATTCCGCGTATCAAGCAGCATGGCGCGCTGCTTGCCAAAGGCCGCCTGACGGGCGTGCAGTTCGAGGCTCTTTTTACCGACGGCCTGTATTTTGAGATTGGTCGCCAGGCGATCGAGACCGCTCAGGCGCTTCGTCGCGTGCTGCACGAGCGCGGCTACCAGTTCTTTTTGGAGACGCCGACCAACCAGCAGTTTGTGATTCTGCCCAACGAGGACATGGGCCGCATTCGCGAGCATGCCTCGATTGAGTACTGGGAAAAGTACGACGAGACCCACACGGTGGTGCGCTTTTGTACCAGCTGGGCCACGACGCAGGAGGACATCGACGCGTTGGCGGCTGTCCTGTAGCCTGATGTGGTGACAAGGGGCTGCCCTGCGCCTGAGCTTGGCGCAGGGCAGCCTTTGTTTTGAGGGGGAAGGGTTGTATGACCGAAATGTCCGAGCCGACGATTCGCCTGGCGACGCCCGACGATGCGCCGGCGTTGCTTGCCATCTATGAGCCGTATGTGCGCCATACGGCGATTACCTGCGAATACGAGGTGCCGAGCGTTGAGGAGTTCGCCGGGCGTATCGAGCGTACGCTCAAGCGCTACCCGTATTTGGTGATGGAGCTGGACGGGCGTCCGGTAGGCTATGCCTATGTGAGCCCGCTCAACAGCCGCGAGGCATACGACTGGTCGGTCGAGACGTCGATCTACCTGGCGCGCGATGTGCGCCACGGCGGGCTGGGCCGCAAGCTGCACGATGCGCTCAAGCAATGCCTGATCGCGATGGGCATCACCAACATGTGCGCGCTCATCGCCGTGCCGCACGACAAGGACGACGAGTACCTGACGCACAACAGCCAGGATTTCCATGCCCATATGGGATATCGCCTGGTGGGCACCTTCGATCGCTGCGCCCAAAAGTTCGGTCGCTGGTACGACATGTGTTGGATGGAGTTGGTCCTAGCCGAGCGCACGCCCAACCAACCCAAACCAACCTGGTTCCCCGACCTCCCCAAACCTACCATTTAGGGACAGGTTTATTTTGGCAGGTTAGCCGATGGGTTCGATGTATTTGGCGCGGTCGGTGCGTTGGATGCGCTTGGAGACATGGAGCGGTCGGCCGTCGGTGTCGTAGACGTAGTCGGTGATCAGGATCAGCGCCTGTCCGCGCTCAACGTTGAGCAAAAACGCCTCGTTTTGCGAGGCATAGCACACCTCAAAGGTCTTATGCCCCTGTGCCGGTGCGCGATGGAACTCCTGTCGCAGCGTGGCGTAGAGCGAGCCGTTGATATCGCGATCGATGAGCGTCTCGAAGCTTGGCGGCAGGTAGGTGGTCTCCAGGCACAGCGGCGCGTCGTCCAGGTAGCGCAGGCGGACAAGTTTGACGAGCTTGCTGCCCACGGCGGCGTCAAAGAACTTAGCTATGCTGCCGGCCGCCTTGGCAAAGCCCGAGTCCACGGTGCGCGTGGTGGGCTTCATGCCCTGGCCTTCGACCTGCTTGGTATAGCTCGAAAACACCAGGTTGTTCTCGTGGAGGGGGGGGGGGGGGGGGCCCCAAACGCCCCCCCCCCCCCCGGCCCCCGCCCCCCCCCCCACAAAACCCACACAAAAAGTCGGGGGGGCTCGGGCG
>NZ_JBQHST010000020.1:0-42403 GCF_052066095.1 Collinsella sp. HCP28S3_B9 | reverse complement strand
CGTGCCCCCTTCGTCGGTGATTTGTTGTTTAGTCGCTAGAAATCATATGACGGGGCGCGGGCCGTGTTCCGCTATGCGGTTGTCAATTTGCGAAAGAAATTATGCGTCACCGATCAAGGAATCGAACCCCCTGCAGTGGTAACACAGGGCCCGTGCTGGACTTAGTTTTCAGAACATTCCGCAGACCAGGAAACCCCCTTATCCGCAGCTCCGAAGGAGCAGGATAAGGGGGTTTCCATGGTCGAGGACGTTCTGAAAACTAAGTCCAGCACGGGCCCGGACGAAAACAACCGACTACAGGTCGATGTGCGATTCCTTGATCGGGAACGGCTCGGCGAAGTGGCAGGCGCAGCAGTGGCCCGGAGCAACTTCCCTAAACTCGGGAAGCTTCTCGGAGCAGATGCCCTGCGCGATCGGGCAGCGCGTGTGGAAACGGCAGCCAGTCGGCGGATCCAGCGGTGACGGCGGATCGCCGGCGAGGATGATGCGCTTACGGGACTTTTGGATATCCGGATCGGGAACCGGCACGGCAGACAGCAGCGACTGCGTATACGGGTGGTGAGGCTCACTATAGAGCGTCTTCCAGTCAGAAACCTCGACCACCTTACCCAGATACATAACGGCAACGCGATCGGAGATGTGCTGAACGACGGACAGGTCGTGGGCGATAAACAGATACGCCGTACCAAACTTGTCCTGCAGTTCCTTAAGCAGGTTCAGAACCTGGGCCTGAATGGACACATCCAGAGCGGATACCGGCTCGTCACAGATAATCAGCTTGGGCTTCAGCGCAAAGGCGCGGGCAATGCCGACACGCTGACGCTGGCCACCCGAGAACTCATGAGGATAGCGGTTGATGTGCTCGGGGTTCAGTCCGACAACGTCGAGAAGCTCGCGGACGCGCTCAATGCGCTCCTCCTTGGTTCCCACACCGTGAATGGTCATGGGTTCGGAGACGATCTCGCCGATGGTCATGCGAGGATTCAGCGAGGCATAAGGATCCTGGAAGATAAACTGCATCTCGCGACGCATATCCTTGATCTCATGCTTGCTCATTTCGGCAACATCTTTACCCTGGAAGAACACCTTACCGGCGGTCGGCCTGGTCAGGCGCATGATGGTGCGACCCGTAGTGGACTTACCGCAACCAGACTCACCAACCAGACCAAAGGTCTCACCAGGATAAATCTCAAAAGAGATGTCGTTTACAGCAGAGACGACGCGCTTGGAAAAACGCTTGGCGAACATGCCGGACTCTGCGGGGAACTCCTTAGAGAGGTGCTCGACCTTCAGTAGCGGAGTGCGCTCGTTATTGTCTGCCATTTACGCCTCGCCTCCCTTCTTGGAATCCTTACGCGTGCGGGACGTCTCAGGGGCGTTCTTGAGGAACTCGGGGTCACCGGAATAATGGCACGCAGAATAGTGGCCGGACTCGGTGACAAAACGCTCGGGGCGCTGCTTTCGGCACTTATCGGTCGCATAGGGGCAACGAGGCGAGAACACGCAACCCTCGGGCAGGTTCATGAGCGAAGGCGGGTTGCCGTGAATCGGCGTAAGCGGCTTCTTCTCATCGATGGCCTGCTCCGGGATGGAGCGAATCAGGCCCCAGGTATAGGGGTGACGGCTCTCGTAGAAGATTTCCTCAGCAGTACCGAACTCGACGGGACGGCCGGCGTACATAACCATGATCTTGTCGGCCATATCGGCGACAACACCCAGGTCATGGGTAATCATGATGATGGCGTTGCCGTTCTTCTCCTGCATTTCCTGCATAAGCTCAATAATCTGAGCCTGAATGGTAACGTCCA
Source organism: Collinsella sp. HCP28S3_B9 (assembly GCF_052066095.1). Taxonomy (NCBI): domain Bacteria; kingdom Bacillati; phylum Actinomycetota; class Coriobacteriia; order Coriobacteriales; family Coriobacteriaceae; genus Collinsella; species Collinsella sp. HCP28S3_B9. The sequence goes on along the minus strand of NZ_JBQHST010000020.1, from coordinate 40,595 downwards.
GGGCAGTCGTGGGCTCGTCGGCAATCAGAATATCGGGATCGCAGGCAAGGGCCATGGCAATCATGACGCGCTGACGCATACCACCAGAAAACTGGTGCGGATACTCATTGACGCGTTTCTCGGGCTCGGGAATGCCAACGAGGTCCAAAAGCTCGGTGGCGCGCTTGAGCGCCTCCTGCTTGGAGTAGCCGCGGTGCAGACGAAGGCCCTCACCCACCTGCTTGCCGATCTTATAGACCGGGTTCAAGGAAGTCATAGGATCCTGGAAGATCATCGCGATATCGTTGCCACGAATGTGCTGCATCTCTTCCTCGGTCATCTCGAGGATAGAACGTCCGCGATAGCGAACGTCACCGCCCTCAATCTTTCCCGGAGGCATCGAGATAAGACCCATGATGGTCATGGCGGTCACGGACTTACCGGAGCCGGACTCACCGACGACACCCAGGGTCTCGCCACGATCGAGCGTGTAGGACACACCATCGACAGCGCGAACGACGCCATCCTCGGTGTGGAAATACATCTTAAGGTCATCAACCTCGAGCAGATGCTGGCCCTCGGGAACCGGCTGGTCCTTCAGGTCCACATAGTTCTTGTTCTTCTTCATCCTTATGCGTCCTTCATCTTGACGTCGAGGGCGTCGCGCAGACCGTCACCCAGCAGGGTGAAGGCGAGCACCGTCGAGAGAATTGCCAGACCGGGCATGATCATCATCCAGGGAGCAGTCAGAAGATACTGCTGGCCGTCCTGAATCATGGAGCCCCACGAAGGCGTAGGCGGAATAACGCCCATGCCGAGGAAGGACAGAGCGGACTCGGTCAGAATGGCGCCACCAATGTTCATAGTCGCGTAAACCACGATGGAGGCAACGGAGTTCGGGAAGATGTGACGCACGACGATACGAGCATCAGATGCACCCATCGCGCGCGCAGCGTCAACATAGTCGTTTTCCTTGACCGTCAAGATCGCGGATCGGAAGACGCGCGCAATCGAAGGCCAGCCAAGAATACCGATGGCGATAAAGACGTTCTGAAGACCACGGCCGATAACGGCGATCATGGCGACAACGAACAGCACGTACGGGAACGCAAGGAAGATGTCCGCACAGCGCATGATGATCGTATCCCAGATACCGCCGTAGAAACCAGCCAGAGCGCCCATGACCAGACCAATCACCGTGGAGATCGCAGTGGCCATAATGCCGACGGACAGCGAAACGCGTGCACCGTAGATAACGCGGACGAGAATGTCACGGCCAAGGGAGTCGGTGCCAAACGGGTGCTCTGCACACGGAGCCAGCAGCGACGTCTCGGCCATGGTAGTCGAGTCGGAAGCCGTCGGCGACCCGAGCCAGGGCTTAGCCCACAGGTCGGCGGTCAGGGCAACCACAACGACGATGACAATCCAGCAGACACCGATAACGGCGAGCTTGTTCTTACGAAGACGCTTAAAAGCGTCGCCCCACAGCGTGCGGGACTTGGCGGGAGCAGATGCGGCCTTGGTGGCGGTAGCCTGCTCCTGAGACTGAGAATCAGTTTCCTGCATGAGACGTACCTCCCTTAGGCCTTATCCGACGGACCGCCAAGGCGGATGCGCGGGTCGAGGAATGCATAGCTAATGTCGACGAGCAGGTTGATCACCATGACGACGACGACGATGAGCGTAACGCCGCCCATAACGATGGGCCAGTCGCGCATGCTAATGGCGCGATAGACCTCATAGCCGATACCGGGCCAGTTAAAGACCGTCTCGGTCAGGATGGCGCCCGAAAGCATACCGCCAAAGTCGACACCAATATAGGTAACGACAGGGATGAGTGCATTCTTAAGCGCATGCTTGATGATGATCGCGCGATTGGAGAGGCCCTTGGCCTTTGCCGTACGGATGTAATCCTGGTTCATGACATCGAGCAACTGCGAGCGCATGATGCGGGCAGCATAGGCGGTCGAAACCGAAGCAAGCGTGATGGTCGGAAGCACATAGTGCATCCAATCCTGATACTGAGAGCTAGCACCGCCGGCACCCGAAATCGGCATGGAGAATGCGCCGCCGGTGGCATCCTTGAGGATGACGCCAAAGAACAGCTGCAGCAGCATACCGAGCCAGAAAGCAGGAACGGCAACGAGGATCGACGTGGTCAGCGTTACCAAAATATCCCAGAAGGAGTAACGCTTTACCGCCGAAATGATACCCGCACCGATACCCATGATTGCCTCGAGTACGATGGCACACGCGGCAAGTTTGACCGTATACGGATACTTTTGGGCAAAGATATCCGTAACCGGCAGCTTGCGCTGATACGAATTGCCCAAATCGCCATGAAGCAGACCGTTCATGTAATACACGTAACGGTCCACGAGCGACGTTTGAACGGGATCGCCGTTCTCGTCAAGGATCGCGTTGCCGTCCTCGTCCGACTGGACCAGGTGATAGCGCACGCGAAGCTGAAGCTCCACCTCGGGGGACAGAGCCTTGTCTCCACCGATCAGCTTGATCGGGTCTCCCGGCACGATATTCTGGAGGGCGAACAGAATCAGCGTAACGCCCAAAAATACCGGGATGAACTGAAGCACACGTTTAACGATGTACTTACCCATACCACTCCCCTATCTAGGGATTAACCTAAATGGGATGCCGATCGCCAGACCGGCATCCCAAAATTACCATCAGCCAGTTTACCCCAGGTTAGGGGGAACTGTATGTTTCCCATGAGGTCTACGTAAAAACTTGACCCTCACCAAAGCTGCAAATCTTATGCGAGCTCAGCGGTACCCAGATCAGCATGCTTCTGCGGATCAACATAGAGGTGCTTGATGCGGTCGGAACCAGCGAGGGTGTGCGTGTAGAACATCAGCGGGATGACCGGGCAGTCAGCAGCGACGATTGCGTCGGCCTCCTGCATCTTAGCGACGCGCTCTTCGTCGTCAATCGTGGTACGGGCCTCGTCGACCTTGGCGTCGAACTCGGGGTTGTTGTAACCAGAACGGTTGTCGCCACCGAGGGAGTCGGAGTGGAACAGCGGATACAGGAAGTTGTCCATGATCGGGTAGTCGGCAATCCAGCCCAGACGACCGAACTGATAGTTGAGGTTCTGATACTGTTCGAGCAGGGCAGACCACTCGGGGGTATCGGAGACGGCGTTGACGCCCACCTTGGCGAGGTCGCCGATGATGGACTCCATGATCTCCTTGTGGCCACCGTCCTGGTTGTAGGACAGAGTCACGTTAATGCCACGGTCACCGTTGGCGTCGGCAGGAGCAACCTTGTCGAGGTACTCGTTAGCCTTGTCGACGTCATAGGCGCAGAACTCCCATGCGCCCTCCTTGTAGCCATCGATACCCGGAGGAACAATGCCGTCAGCGGGGGTGCGGGTACCCTTGAAGATGGTCTTGCAGATGGCCTCGCGGTTGATGGCCAGGGAGATGCCCCTGCGCAGGTCGGCGTTGTTGAACGGCTCGGCCGTGGTGTTGCAAGTCAGATAGTAGGTGGAAGGCTCGGCACCGAGCAGCATGCGCTCGCCGTCGCTCATGGTGTAGCCATCCTTGGACTCGCCACGGTCCTTCTTGGCGGCATCGATCTGAGCAACGGGAACGTCGCAGACGTCGAGGTTACCGGCCTGGAACTCCTTGTAAGCAGTCTCCATGTCCTTGATGACCTGGAAGTGGATGCCATCGATCTTGGCCTTGTCGCCATAGTAATCGTCGAACTTCTTGAGGTTGATCTCCTGACCATCCTCCCACTTGCCGTCCATCATGAACGGGCCGTTACCAATCGGGGCAAGGTAGAAGCTCTTGGCATCGGACTCGGCGCACTCGGGAACCGGGGCCAGAGCCGGGTGGGTGGCGACGAAGGGGAAGTCGGCGTAGGCGGAAGTCAGCTTGACGACGAGGGTCTCATCGTCGGGGCAGGTGACACCGGTGAGCTCGGTAGCGTTACCGGCAAGCAGATCGTCATAGCCCTCGACCATAGAAAGGTGATAAGCGACCTCGGAAGGACCATACTCGGTAGCGATAGCCGACTTGGTGTTGACCAAGCGCTCCCAACCGAACTTGAAGGACTTGGAGGTAACGTCGTCACCGTTGTGGAACTTAGCCTTCTTGATCTTGAAGGTGAACTCGGTGGCGTCGTCGTTGGCCTCGAAGGACTCGCAAGCCAGCGGAACGATCTCGCCCTTCTCGGCGTCATAAGAGGTCAGAGCGTCAAAGAGCTGGTACTCGACCTGAGTGCCCTGGTCCTCCTGGACATTGTAGGGGTCGATGCAGACCGGGTTATTGATGTAGAAGTTCAGCGTCGAACCGGACTCAGAACCGGAAGCGTCGCCGCCCTTCTTGCCGCATGCGGCAAGAAAAGCCATGGAGCTCGCAGCAAGGGTACCGCCGACAAAGGCGCGACGACCCATAACGGGCTGGTGGAACATAGAATCAGCCATGCCATCCTCCTTATGAGATAGGACAAAGAAATGTTCAGTCGGCATATGTCGAGACAATCCGATCCGAACTATCGAAACGCCGCCCGTTGCTATGGCTGGTTATGCACAACAGGCCAACGTTTTCAATACAGTAGCGCATCTTATGCACGATTTGGGGCTAATTCCGGTTAACGGTCGAGAATTTCTTTAGTTGGGCGCAGTATGTGGTGATATTCTGACTCTGTTACAAATATGTAAACAAAAAGGGTCCCGCACTTGCGGAACCCTTTTCAATTATTTTATGCGGCTCGTGCTTAGTAGCCCACGATGCCCTGCGGGAAGAAGAACATGCACAGCACGACGCACACGGCAAACACGACAGCCATGATGACGGTCAGGCGGTCAAGGTTCTGCTCCATAACGCCCGTGGCAGAGCTGGAGTTATACAGCGAGCTGGCGATCATATCCGAAACGCCGGTGCCCTTACCGGAATGCATCAGGACGAGAATCGTCAGCGCCACGGCAGAGACAGCCCAAACTACAAACAGCAGAATCTGAAACGGACCCATAGAGAAGCTCCTTAATAGAACAATTCAAACTCCAGTACTGTACCACAACCCCCGACACTCCCCACCTGCCATTTGGGGACGAGGTAGAAATGGCAAAAATACCAAAAAAGGGGGTTGCCCGAATATGGTCAACCCCCTTGCAAAGAAACGCTTGGCGTTTTCTCTTAGGCCTCGGTCGCGAGCACGCGGCCCGTCATCTCGGCGGAAGGCTCCAGACCAGCCATGGTGAGCATAGTCGGGGCGATATCGGAAAGTCGACCGTCCTCGATACCGGCGAGCTGCGCCTTCTCATCAACGATGATGAACGGCACGCGGTTGGTGGTGTGAGCCGTAAACGGGTGCTTGGAACCGTCGGAAGCAACGTCAAACATGTGGTCGGCGTTGCCGTGGTCGGCGGTAATCAGCGCAAAGCCGCCCTTAGCGAGAATCGCCGGGACAACCTTGGACAGGGCATCGTCAACAGCCTCGACGGCCTTAACGGCCGCGTCGAAGACACCGGTGTGACCAACCATGTCGCAGTTCGCGAAGTTCACGATGTAGAAATCAGCGCGATCCTCGTTGATGGCAGCGACGAGCTTCTCGGTAACCTCGGGAGCGCTCATCTCGGGCTGCAAATCGTAGGTAGCAACCTTGGGGGAAGCGACGAGCACGCGCTCCTCGCCCTCCTTGGGCTCCTCGATGCCGCCGTTAAGGAAGAACGTTACGTGGGCGTACTTCTCGGTCTCGGCGGTGTGCAGCTGCTTCAGGCCATTGGCTGCGATAACGTCAGCCAGAACGTTCTCGGGGAACGTCTTGGGGAAGGCGACCTCGACGTCAAACGTCGGATCGTATTCGGTCATCGTCACAAAGTGCGAGAGCTTGATCTGCTCGCGCTCAAAGCCGTCGAACTCCTTGTCCGTGAACACGCGGGTCATCTGACGAGCGCGGTCGGGACGGAAGTTGAAGAAGATGGCCGCGTCGCCCTCGTGGATGCCCTCGTTGTGGGCAGCGAACGGCTCAACGAACTCATCGCCGCGCGGATCCTTCTCGTAGTAGGCCTTGATACCGGCAACGGGGTCGGTATCGGCATCGGACGCATTGACCATGACGTCGTAGGCGCGCTCGATGCGCTCCCAACGGTTGTCGCGGTCCATGGCCCAATAACGGCCCGAGACGGTAGCAACGCGAGCGTCGCAACCAGTCTCCTCGGAGATCTTGGCCAGGAAGGCGCAGAACTCGCTCATGTAGCCGGCACCGGACTGCGGATCGACGTCGCGGCCATCCATAAAGGCGTGAACGCGAACGGTCTTAATGCCATACTGGGCAGCCATCTTGACCAGGGCCTCGACATGGTTCATGTGAGAATGAACACCGCCGGGGCTCATGAGGCCCATGAGGTGCAGGGTCTTGCCCTCGGCCTTGACGTCATCCATAGCCTTGACGAAAACCTCGTTCTTGGCGATGGAGCCGTCCTTGATGGCGTTATTGATGCGCGAAAGCTCCTGAAACACGATGCGGCCGGCACCGATGTTGAGGTGACCCACCTCGGAGTTGCCCATCTGGCCGTCGGGAAGGCCCACGTCCTCGCCCGAAGCACCGAGCGTGGTGTGAGGATACTTCTCATACAGGCTATCGAGGAAGGGCGTCTTGGCGGCAGCGACGGCGTTCTCGCCGTCGGCCGGAGCCAAGCCGCAGCCATCCATGATGATTAGGAGTGCAGGAAGATGACGCTGTGCCATATGCCCTACTCGCCTGCCTTGACGACCATAGAGGCGAAGTCGGCAGCCTTGAGCGAAGCGCCGCCCACGAGGGCACCGTCAACGTCGGGCTTGGCAACAAGCTCAGCGATGTTGGCGGGCTTGGCGGAGCCACCATAAAGAACGCGGATGCCGTTGGCGAGCTCCTCGCCAAACATCTCCTTGAGGGTCTCACGGATAGCGCCGCAGACCTCCTGAGCGTCCTCGGCGGTAGCGGTCTTGCCGGTGCCGATGGCCCAGATGGGCTCGTAGGCGACGACGACCTGCTTGGGGCAGGTGATCTCAAGACCCTCGAGACCAGCCTTGACCTGGTTCACGACATGCTCGACATAGGTGCCGGCCTCGCGAACCTCAAGGGACTCACCGCAGCAGAAGACGGGAACAAGACCGGCGGCAACGAGAGCCTTAGCCTTCTTGTTCTGGTCCTCATCGGTCTCGTGGAAGTAGTCACGACGCTCGGAGTGGCCGATGATGCAGTAGGTGCAGCCAGCGGACTTGAGCATGTCGCAAGAGGACTCACCGGTGAAGGCACCCTTGGCCTCCCAGTACACGTTCTGTGCACCGAGGGCGATGGGGGCAGCCTGAATGCGGTCATGAACCGTAGTAATGTCGATGGTCGGAGGGCAGACGAGCACCTCGACGCCAGCCGGCACCTCGGGCAGAGCCTGGGCCAGCTCGTCGGCGAGCTTGGCAGCCTCGGCGACGTCGTTGTTCATCTTCCAGTTACCAGCGATAAGAAGGGTGCGATTAGGCATCGAGAAGCGCCTCCACTCCGGGCAGGGCCTTACCCTCGACGAGCTCCATGGAAGCGCCACCGCCGGTGGAGATCCAGCTCATCTTGTCGGCCAGGTTAAACTTGTTGACGGCTGCGACGGAATCGCCACCACCGATGATCGAGGTGCAATCAGCCTCGGCGACAGCCTCGGCGATAGCCTGGGTGCCGTGAGCGAAGTTGTCGAACTCAAAGACGCCCATGGGGCCATTCCAGAATACGGTCTTGGCGCCCTTGACGGCCTCGGCGTAGAGCTCCTCGGTCTTGGGGCCGATGTCCATGCCCTCACGGTCGTCGGGGATAGCGTCGGAAGCGACAACCTCGGGGACAGCGTCCTCGCCAAAGTGGTCGGCAACACGGTTGTCGATGGGGAGCAGGATCTTGACGCCCTTCTCCTCGGCCTTCTTGAGCATCTCGCCAGCGCGCTCGACCCAGTCCTCTTCCTTGAGGGACTGACCGACGGTCATGCCCTGAGCCAGGAAGAAGGTATAGGCCATGCCGCCACCGATAATCAGGGTGTCGGCGGAGTCGATAAGGTGATCGAGAACGCCGATCTTGGAGGAAACCTTGGAACCGCCGACGATGGCGACGAAGGGACGCTCGGGCTCGGCGAAGATACCGGTCAGCGTGTCGACCTCCTTCTCCAGAAGGAAGCCAGCGACTGCGGGCAGGTAAGCGGCGGGACCCACGACGGAACCCTGGGCGCGGTGAGCGGTGCCGAAGGCGTCGAGAACGAAGACGTCGCCATAGGAAGCGAGGGTCTTGGCGATCTCGGGATCGTTCTTCTTCTCACGCTTGTCAAAACGGACGTTCTCGAGAACGAGGACCTTGCCCGGCTCGACGGCGGCGACGGCCTCGGCGGCCTTCTCGCCATAAGTGTCGGCGACAAAAGCAACATCGAGACCAGAGAGCTCGGCGAGCTTCTTGGCGACGGGCTCGAGGGAAAGCTCGGGCTGGAAGCCGGTGCCCTCAGGACGGCCAAGGTGGCTCATGAGGATAACGCGAGCATTGTGCTCAACGAGATAGTTGATGGTGGGCAGGGCAGCCTTGATACGGGTGGTGTCGCCAACGACGCCATCCTTGATAGGCACGTTGAAGTCAACGCGGACGAGAACGCGCTTGCCGTCGACATCGATGTCGCGGACGGTCTTCTTGGTAAAGGCCATGTTTGCTTCTACCTTTCGTACGTGTCTGCCTCCCATTACGGCAGACGATTTCTTATAAAAAGGGCGCGACCTTAGGGTGTAAGCCCTATAAGGCCGCGCCCTTTTTTAGACGCTCAACGAGCTATTCGCTAAAAGCCAAATTAAGCAACGAACTTCTCGAAGTACTTGATGGTGCGAACCATCTGAGAGGTGTAGGAGTTCTCGTTGTCGTACCAAGAGGTAACCTGAACGAGGGTCTGGCCGTTGCCGAGGTCAGAGCACATGGTCTGAGTGGCGTCGAAGATGGAGCCATGGGTCTCGCCGATGATATCGGTGGAGACGATGTCGTCCTCGTTGTAAGCGAAGGTCTCGGAGATGGTGGCAGCGTAGGCCTTCATAGCGGCGTTGACCTCGTCGGCGGTAACCTTCTTGTCAACGACAGCGTAGAGGTTGGTGAGGGAGCCGGTCGGCGTCGGGACGCGCTGGGCGGCACCGATGAGCTTACCGTTGAGCTCGGGGAGAACCAAGCCGATAGCCTTGGCAGCACCGGTGGTGTTGGGGACGATGTTGACGGCGCAGGCGCGGCTACGACGCTTGTTGCCCTTGCGCTGCGGGCCGTCGAGCGGCATCTGGTCGCCAGTCCAGGCGTGAATGGTGGTCATGATGCCGGACACGATGGGAGCGAAGTCGTTCAGACCCTTGGCCATCGGGGCGAGGCAGTTGGTGGTGCAGGAAGCAGCGGAGATGATGTTGTCCTCAGCGGTCAGCGTCTCATGGTTGACGTTGTACACGATGGTGGGCAGATCGCTGCCGGCCGGAGCGGAGATGACGACCTTCTTGGCACCAGCGTTGATGTGGGCCTGAGCCTTAGCCTTGCTGGTGTAGAAGCCAGTGCACTCGAGAACGACGTCGACGTCGAGGTCGCCCCAAGGCAGGTTGTTGGCGTCGGCCTCCTTGTAGATCTTGATCTCCTTGCCGTCAACGGTGATGGAATCCTCGCCAGCGACGACCTCGTGATCGCGAGCATAGTTGCCCTGCGTGGAGTCGTACTTCAGCAGGTAAGCGAGCATATCGGGAGAGGTGAGGTCGTTGATAGCGACGATCTCGGAGCCCTCATGACCGAACATCTGACGGAAGGCCAGACGACCGATGCGACCGAAGCCGTTAATAGCAACCTTTACTGCCATTGTGTCTCCTTTCGTAAGGCCCCCGCAAGCTACAGCGCCCGCCGTTGAGGCCCACAAACTAACCACTCGCCTAATATACCTTTTTTTTGACTTGAATTTCACGAGAATGCTCGAAATTGAAAATCAAATTTGCTTTAAAACGTTTTAAAGCATAAAACAGCAGTTCAAGTACTATATAAACTGCCGCTTTAAACTACCTGTTCGCTTCAATGAGCTTTTCAAGACGCAAAACGCGGTGATATAGGGCCGACTTTGACAAAGGAGGGTCGGCCATCTCCCCCAAATCTCGCAGTGAGAGATCGGGATAGCGCTCACGTAAGTCACAAAAGGCCGCCAAGGCATCCGGGAGCACATCGCGCATGCCGCGTCGCTCAAGCTCCTCGATAAGCGCGAGCTGATGTTGGGCAGCGCCGGCGCTTCTCGTCTGGTTGGCCAGCTCAGCATTCACACGACGATTTACGTCGTTTTTCACCAACTTGACCGCACGGGCTTCCTCGATTTCGGCAACGCTGCGCTTGGCACCAATCAATTTGAGCAAATGCTCAATCTCCTCGGCGCTCTTGATGTACACGGCATATGATCCTCGCCGGGCGTTGACGCGTGCATGAACCCCGACCTGCTCCAACAGGTCGCAAAGCCCCTTGGCGTATTGTTCGCCCTGCACCGCAATCTCCAGGTGAAAATCGCCACGCGGGTCTGCCACAAAGCCGCCGGCAATCAAAGCGCCGCGAATGTAGGCGAGCCTGCAGCAGGGCCGGGCGACGATATGGCGCGGCACACCGGCGACGAGCCCTCCCCTGCGGTCGAGAATGCCCAGCAGAACCAAAGCCTTATCGAGGTCGGGCTGGTCGGGCAAGGTGATGAGATAGTTTCGCACCTTATGCAAGACCGACTTGCGAACGGTAAACTCCGTTTTGAGCTTGAGGATGCGGTGCGTCAGCGTAATCATCGTGCGCGCAACGGCACCCGTCTCGGTCGCAACCGTCAAACGGTACCGACCAGAGCCCGCCAGCGAAAGCGTGCCACTCACACGTGTAAGAGCGGCAAGTGTCGACAGATCGCAATATTCACATTCGGGTTCGCAGCGCGCAAGCTCGTCACGCACCTCGGCGGTAAACGACATTCAAACCTATGCTTTCGTATTGGCACGCGACAAGTCGCGGTGAGAAATGCTCACGTGATACTGAGCACCTTCCAGGTATCGGGCCGTAGCCTCTGCAATGGCAACGCTGCGGTGCTGGCCGCCCGTACAGCCGATGGCAATGGAAAGCTGCGGCTTGCCCTCCGCGATATAACCCGGCATGACCGTATCGAGCAACTGCGTCCAAACCTTCCAGAACTCCTGCGTCTTGGGATGGTCCAGGACAAAGTCGGAGACCTTCTTATCGAGGCCGGTCAACGTGCGCATCTCGGGGTCGTAGAATGGATTAGGCAGGAAGCGAACATCGATCATGATGTCTGCCTCGACGGGCATACCATGCTTAAAGCCAAATGAGAAGACGTGGACGTCCATGAGCTGCTGGTCGGACAGCTCTGAAAAAGCCGCACGCAGCTTATTGCGTAAAGCAGAGGTACGAAGGCGGCTCGTATCGATGATCATATCGGCTCGGTCGCGCACGCCCTGGAGTTGTAAACGCTCGCGCTGGATGGCGTCGGCCGTGGTCTCCCCCGGCTTCGCAATGGGATGGCGGCGGCGGTTTTCGCTGTAGCGGCGAATCAGCACCTCATCAGATGCATCGAGAAACACAATGTCACAGCTCATCTCGCGCTCTTCCAAGGCGGCAACGGCGTCAAGCAGCTCATCAAACAGACCTTGGCTGCGAAGGTCACAGGTAACAGCAAGATGTCTACCCACACCCGTATTGATGCCAACAAGCTCTGCGAGCTGCGCAATCAGGCGCGGAGGCAGGTTGTCGATACAAAAATAGCCCATGTCCTCAAACACATGCATGGCTTGCGTTCGGCCCGATCCGGACATTCCGGTGATGATGACGATATCGGGAATGCGCTCCGTGCGCTCCGCCGCATCCATGGCATCTCCCTTTTGCATGTGCTGCCTCCTAAAATAAGCGCAGGACCCGGCCAGCGGATCCCGCGCGATCAATTGCCTTAGTTGAGTATACCGCCCCAAGCGGATACGAGGCCCGTCTTACGCCTCAAGCGCAGCCTTGAACCAACTCGTAATACTTGTGGGGTGCGTAATGGCAGTGCCAACGACAACGGCCCAGGCGCCGGCGTCAATCGCGGCGCGAGCCTCCTCGGGCGTATGCACACGACCCTCGCAAATAATGGGAAGACCGGGGAACTCCTCGGTTGCCTGGCGCAAAAGCGGTAGGTCGGGGCCGTCTGCCATGGTGCAATCGATGGCGGCGACGCCATGCGAAAGCGTAGTGGAAACCAAATCGAAGCCCATGTCGACCGCACGGCGGATATCCTCGATCGTGGCGCAGTCCGCCATCAGAAGCACGCCCTCCTCGTGCAGCGGACGAAAAGTGTCCTCGAGCGACTTGCCATCGGGGCGCGGACGATCGGTGGCATCAATCGCCACGATGTCAGCACCGGCAGCAACGCAGGCGCGGGCGTGACGCAGCGTCGGCGTGATGTAAACGCCCTCGTGCCCATCCTTCCACAGGCCGATAACAGGAACCTCACAACGACCCTTAATGGCAGCAATGTCGGCAAGGCCCTGGCAACGAATGGCGGCGGCGCCTCCGAGTTCGCAAGCGCGAGACATTTGAGCCATGGTCTCGGGCGTACGAAGCGGCTCGCCCATATACGCCTGAACGCTCACGATGAGCTTACCCTTCAGGGATTGAATTAAAGGATCGACGGTCATAAGGCTATAACCTTTCTCAGAACAGCCTCCCGAGGCGTGTCGTCTCGGGAGGCTCCTACAGCAGATACGTTTACTTTAACGAGGCAAGAAGATGCTCGGCGGCACCGATAAGCGGTGCGTCGCCCTCCAGAGAACCGATGAGGATCGGCGTGTCCTGAAGCGGATCGAGCGCTTGGCTGGCATAGCCCTCGTGTACCGAATCCTTCCACGTCTGCGAACGCCAATCGGGTCCCTGGTGAATTACGCCACCCGAAAGCACGATGACCTCTGGATCCAGAATGTTGGCGAGCGAGCCCAAGCTAGCGCCCAATGCAAAGCCGGCATCGTGGATGACCTCGGTCGCCTTTGCGTCACCCGCGCGGCACAGGTCGTTCACGTCGCGGCCAACCGAGGGACGGCTGGGGTCAACACGACCGAAGCGCTCGTCGTACATGCGCCCAATCGACGTACCCGAAGCCACCGACTCCAGATGGCCGGAACGCCCGCAGGCGCAGGGAATGCCGGCGGCAGCCGAGCACTCGATGTGGCCCATATGGCCGGCAGCACCATGGAAGCCCTGCATCACGCGACCGTTCTCGACATATGCGCCTCCGATACCCGTACCGATGCCCAGACACAAGACGGAGAACTTGCCCTTGCCGACGCCCCAATGGGCCTCACCCAGAGCATGAGCCTGCACGTCGCCTACAACGGCAACGGGAAGACCGAGGTCCTCGCGCAGACGCGGCCCCAACTGAACGCCGGACCAGCCGGGCATGATCTCGTTGGCATACGCGATGGCGCCCGTCTTGGGATCGACGACGCCAGCGGCACCGATACCGACGCCAAGGACCTCGACATCGGGATTCGCCTCGAGAGCGGCCTTGATGGACGCCTCGATACGCTGGAAGACGGCCTCACCGCCCTCTTGGGCCTCGGTGGGAACCTCAGCCTCAAATACGGGATGGGGCACGCCGCCATCAGCCGGATATTCCATAATGGCGGTCGCAATCTTGGTGCCACCGATATCAACGGAGCAGATGTACTTGTTCTCCATGTCGCTCTCCTTAGGAGATAAAAACAACTACAGGAAATAAAGGCGGTGTTATCGCCGCAGCTTGCTACAGGCTTCCCGAGTGCCCGAGGTTGGGGTGAAAGCGGTCTGGCGTTGACCTCATGGGTCACGCTCGATCGCTTGAGCCCCAAGATCGGGTGCCCGGGAAAGCTTTACAGGAGACCGTTGTCCTGGAGGACCTTCCTAATCGCCTCGACGTTCTCGCCGGTCATGGCCTTCACCGGGCGCGGCATGGTCGGGCTGTCGAAAATGCCCATGAGGTTCATAGCGGTCTTGAAGGCGCCAACGCCACCGGCATAGCCCTGGACGCCCGAGGTGACGTCCCAGATGTGCGAAATCTCATTGAGGCGATCCTGCTCGGCTTTGACGGTAGCCCAGTCACCAGCCTGGGCGGCCTTCCACTGACGCACGTAGCCCTCGGGCTCAACGTTGGCGAGACCCGGGACAGAGCCGTCGGCGCCACCAAGGTAGGCACCGTCGACGACGACCTCATGGCCGGTGAGGATGCTCATCGGATGGCCGTTCTTCTCGTTCTCCTGAACGAGGTAGCGGAACGAGACGTCGTCACCCGAGGAATCCTTGACGCCAGCAAGGACGCCCTCGGCGCCGAGCTTTGCAAGGAGCTTCCAGGGGAGCTTGGTGTGAACGCACACGGGAATGTCATAGGCAAAGATGGGCAGGTCGAGCTCCTCGTGCAGGATGCGGAAATGCTCCTCGACCTCGGTCATGCCCTGCAGGGCATAGAACGGGCAGGTGGCAACGAGCGCATCGGCGCCCAGCTCCTGAGCAACCTTACCGTGCTCAATCATGCGCTCGGTCTCGGTATCGATGATGCCGACCAGAACAGGAACGCGGTGGTCGACGATTCGAACGGCCTCGGCGATGATCTGTCGACGACGCTCGTCGGTGGAGAAAACGACCTCACCCGAAGAGCCCAGGAAGAACAGGCCATCGACGCCGGCGTCGATCATGCGGTTGATGCTGCGCTCAAAGGAGGCAACGTCGAGCTGGTGATCTTCGGTATCGGGAACAACGACGGGAGGAATAACGCCGGTGAATTTCTGAGTTGCCACAAGAATCTCCTTAGTTGTCTGGCGGGTGGCCCTATGCCGCCCACTCTTGTTGGCAGTGTCCAGGCCGTCTAGGCCAAAGAACACAGGTAGAACGCTTGGTTAAAGAAGTCGACGACTTCGTTTTCGAACGCATTGATGCGCTCGTGAGCATATTTGGCATAGATAATATGCCTCCGGTCACACTCAAGACCGTTGAATACGGCAAACTGGCCCTTGGGATCGCTCACGGTATCCATGAGCGATGTACCCATAAGTACCGATCCGCGCACCCGAGACGACAGCGCTTCGAGGCCGCCGGGAAGCGGATTGGCAACCGCCGTGCAGGCAAGGCCCCGCTCGTCTAGAGCAGAAACCGCCAGCGCGACTCCACCGCCAAGGCCCTCGCCCCATGCAAAGATGCGGTCGGGGTCCATGCCATCAAGATTACGCGCGACCTTTGCCATTGCACAGCCCCAGCGGACGCGTTCAACAAAAACGGGCGAGGTAACCCCCTGCTGCAGCTCGCTGAGCCCAATCACATCGTCGTCCAGCGCAAGCGCGGCATATCCCATGGCGGCAAACCTCGTCATGTGATGCCATCCACGTACGGGTCGGTCGATGTCGTGAAACATCAGGCATAGCGGCACAAGCTCGGATGCCCGGGCACAACCTGAGGGCTCAATCAAACGGCCGTGTACGACTTCCCCGGCAAGTTCAAAGGAAACCTCGGAGTAGCGCGCGCACGGATTGGCGAAATCAATCGCCGTGACAGTCAGTCCGCAAACCTCAAGGTCCGAAGCGGCTGCCTCCAACTCGGAAACATCCGCCAAAGCATCGCCGCGCCAATCACGGAAATCGGAGAGCCTTGACGAAACCGTCCCAGAGATCCCCGCAAGCTCGGGGTCAATCAGCTCATTGACATTGCTCTCGCACTTAGACATGAGCCTCCCCTTCCTTGCAGAAAAACGGAATGATCAGATCGTCAAAATCCTGAATCTCCTCGTGGCCAAAGCCCTCAAAGAACTCATGGCGCTTCTCACAGGTCAGGTTGTTGTAGACCGCAAACTGCGTCGCCGGTGGACAGACGATATCAGCCGTTCCCGTGCCAAACAGCACGGGGCATTTGACCATGGGGGCAAAGTTCTTGGAATCGAAATACGCCAGCTTGGCATAGGCTTCGTCAATACGAGTCGAGTCCTCGTCAAACCAGCGAGACCAATAGCGCAGGCCCTCGTAGGCAATGTCGTCGGCATCCAAATCCCAGACCAGGCGGAAATCCGACAGGAAAGGATAGAGAATGGCGGCACGATTGATAAGCTCGCTGTTAAGCGCGCAGGTCGCAATGCCCAAGCCACCGCCCTGCGAGGCACCGTTCACAAAAACACGGGCAAGATCGATGCCCTCGAGCTCGCGAACAATGCGGCACAGAATGCGGATATCCTGATGCAAGCGTACGTAGTAGAGATTGGCCGGGTCGCCGTCGATACCGGCAACGATATGCCCGGCAACCGTTGTGCCTTCAAATCCACCAATATCCGCGGAGGGGCCACCCTGACCGGGGCAGTCGAGGGCGACAAGTGCCATGCCCATACCCGCAAACGACGCCTGCTCGAACCAGCTGCGGCTTGCACCCGGATAGCCGTGGAACTGCAGCACCAGCGGCACGGACTCGTCCGAAACCGGCTTGAGATACTTGGCATGCAGGCGGGCGCCACACATGCCGGTATACCAGAGGTCAAAAAACTGGCAGGTCGCAGTATCGGCAATCGATGCCGTCTCGACCGAATAGTCGATCTCGACGGCGTCAGCCTCGGCCATGCGGTCGTTCCAAAAGAGATCGAAATCTGATGGACGAGGCATGGCGCCCCGATAACCACCAAATTGCTGTTGTAGCTCCTGAGCGCTTGGCATGGCTCGTGAACCCAACCTTTCGAAATCGCAACGAGGGTGCGCCCGGCAAGGGAGCCGGGCGCACAGGAGGGAAAGCGAACCTACTCGCCAAGCTTGGGGTGCAGCAGCGACGGCGCAGCACCGAGCAGCATCTTGGTGTAGGGGTCCTGCGGGTTCTGGAAGACCTGCTTGGCCTCGCCCTGCTCGACGATCTTGCCGCCGTTCATGACGATGATGTCGTCAGAGATGTAGCGGACCGTCTGGATGTCATGGCTAATGAACACCATAGCCAGGCCGAGCTCCTTCTTAAGATCGGTCAACAGGTTGAGGATCTGCGCGCGGACCGAAACGTCCAGAGCCGAGGTGGGCTCGTCGGCGATGATGGCGTCAGGGTTCAACGACAGGGCACGGGCAATTGCCACGCGCTGGCGCTGACCGCCCGAAAGCTGGCCGGGAAGAACCTCGGCGGCAGAGCTGGGCAGACCGGTGAGCTCCAGGAGTTCCTTAACGCGCTTCTCCTGCTCGGCCTCGGTACCCAGGTTGTGGACGCGCATGGGGTCGAGCAGCTGCTCACGAACGACCATGCGAGGGTTGAGTGCCGTCGCGGGGTTCTGGAACACGACCGAGATGACGCGGCCCATGTGACGACGATCCTCGGCAGTACGCTTGGTCACGTCCTTGCCCTTAAAGTAGACCTTGCCACTCGTGGGGGCCTGCAGGCCGCACATGACGTTAGCAGTGGTGGACTTGCCGCAACCGGACTCGCCGACGATGCCGATCGTCTGACCGGGCATGAGCTTAATGGTCACGCCTTGGACGGCATGAACCAGATTGGGGTGCAGGATCGAACCGGTACGGGTCCTAAAGGTGACGTGGACATCGTCAAGGAAGATAATCGGCTCGACGCCGTTGACCGCAGTCTCGCTCATCTACATCACCTCCGCATGAGGGGTCAAACCATTTGCCTTGAGCACCTCATCGGGGAGCTCGGAATAGAAGTGCTCGGTGCCGGGTACGCGCTTGAAGACCGGACGGGTGTCCAGGCCGATGTGCGGATGGCTTGAGCGGGGCGCGAAGCGATCGCCCTTGGGGAAATCGCGCGGGCTGGGGACGGCGCCGGGCACCTGGTGCAGGCGGCCCGAACCGCTCTCGATGGACAGAACGGAACCCAGAAGACCGCGGGTGTACTCGTGAATCGGGTTGGTGAGCAGCTCCTTGGTGGGCGCCTGCTCGATAACCTGACCGGCGTACATAACCGTGATGTTATGGGCAACCTCGGCGACCAACGCCAGGTCATGCGAAACGAAAATCATGGCAAAGCCGAGCTTGGCCTGAAGATCGTTGAGCAGCTTAATGACCTGCTTTTGGACGGTAACGTCCAGAGCGGTCGTGGGCTCGTCGCAGATGACCAGCTTGGGATCGCGGGTAAGGGCCATAGCGATCAGAACGCGCTGACGCTGTCCACCGGAAAGCTCGTGCGGATAGCTCTCGAGCGTGCGCTTGGGATCGAGGCCGACGAGCTCCAGGAGCTCCTCGGCGCTGCGGGTGCCGCCGCGCTTGGTGAGCTGCTTCATCTGGGCGGAGATGAGCATAGAGGGGTTGAGCGAGGACAGGGCGTCCTGATAGACCATGGCGATATCGGTACCGCGCAGGCCGAACCACTCCTTCTTGCTCATCTTGAGCAGGTCACGACCCTCCCAGAGGACCTCGCCGGAAAGATGCTCGTCCTCATCGGTCAGGCCCATGATGGCCAGCGTGGTGATGGACTTACCGCAGCCGGACTCGCCTACCAGGCCCATGGTCTGGCCGGGACGGACGTCAAAGTTGACATGGTCGACCACGTTGATATCACCGTGGTGCTCAAACTGGATGCAGAAATCGCGGACCGAAAGAATCGGCTCAACGGACTCATCGGGCACATGGCGGTCGTTACGCTTGAGCTCGACATCGCGCAGGGCGCCAAGACGGGCGGACAGGGACTGGGCCTGCTCCTTGTAGGCGCGAACGGGGTCGGAGACCAGCAGGTCGGCCTCGCGGCGCTTGGAGGAATCGGTCGGATCCAGAGCGGCGGAAGGAGCAGCGGCCATAGCGTCGGTAATGCCCTCGGAGAGGATGTTGAGCGCCAGGCAGGTGATCATGATGGCCAGACCCGGGAACAGCGCCTGCCACCAACGACCGGCGAGCACGCCACCGCGGGCGTCGGCGAGGATGTTGCCCCACGTAGCAGTGGGCTCCTGGATGCCAGCGCCGATAAAGGTCAGCGAAGCCTCGAAGATGATAGCGTCGGCGACCAGGGTGACGGTGAAGACCATGATCGGGGCAATGCAGTTACGAAGAACGTGCTTGATCAGAATCCACGGAGCCTTGGCGCCGGAGACGATGACCGCGCGGACATAGTCCTCACCGTACTCGGATACGATATTGGCGCGCACGATACGGGCGATCTGCGGGGTGTACATAAAGCCGATCGCAAAGATAATCGACGGCACGGAGTTGCCCAGGATGGAAACGAAGACGGCTGCGAGGGCGATACCCGGGACAGACATGATGATGTCCAGGATGCGCATAATCGTCTCGGAGACGGCCTTGCGCGAAACCGCAGCAAGAGCACCGACAACGGAGCCACAGACCAGAGCCATAGCGGTAGCACCAAAGCCGATGATCAGCGAGTAACGACCACCGTAGAGCATACGCGAAAGGATGTCACGGCCTTTGTCGTCGGTTCCGAAGATAAACCCGTTGCCGGGAGCCTGGCGAGCCGTAAAGATCTCGACCGGGCTATAGGGGGCAAGCAGGGGGGCAAGAATCGCAGTCAGGGCGACCAGCACCAGCACGATGGCGGCAATCTTAGAAGACAGCGTCATCTTCTTCCAGCCACCGAGCTTGAGCCCCTTGGAGGCAGCCTTCTCGAGCTGCTCGGTTTGCTTCTCTCGAATCTTTACCATAATCTACACCGTCCTGATGCGCGGGTTGATGAGCAGGTAGAGCATGTCAACCACGATGTTGATGATGATGAAGGCAAGAGCAACGACGATGACGACGCCCTGAACCAGGTTCGCCTCGTTGCCCTGAACGCCCTGCAGGATCGCAGTACCCATGCCGGGGAGGTTGAAGATGACCTCGATGACGACGGCGCCGCCCATGAGATAGCCAATCTTAAGACCGAGGGTGGTGACCGGGGTGATCAGCGCGTTGCGAAGAACGTTGATGCCGACGACGACCTTCTCGGGAACGCCGGCGCCGCGAGCCATACGGACATAGTCCTTGTCGAGCTCCTCGACCATGGCGGTACGCACGATACGAGTCATCTGACCCGTCAGCGGAAATGCCAAGGCGACGGCGGGCATGATCATGCGTCCCAGATAGCCAGCCGGATTCGTGGTGAAGTGCGGCAGGGCACCCGATGCCGGGAGTACCTTAAGGTAGGAGGAGAACAGCAGGATCAACAGAACGGCAAGCCAGAACGACGGGGTTGCCAAGCCGGCGATGGAAAAGACGCGGATCACTTGGTCCGGCCATTTATCGCGATACAGTGCCGCGATGACGCCGAGCAAAAACGATACGACCGCACCGATGGCAAGACCGATGAAGGTCAGCTGCATCGTGACGGGTAGGGCCGTGGAGATGCGCTTGGCAACGGAGTTGCGAGCAGCACCATAGGTGCCCATGTCGCCATGGATCAAATTGCCCATATAGCGCACGTAGCGCACGGGCCAGGGGTCGTCCAGACCATACTTCTCATGGTACTCGGCAACCGCCTCGGGCGAGGCACCGTCACCCAACGCCGTGTAGGCGGGGTCGGTCTTGGAGAACGACATAAGGAAGAACACCAGGACGGTGACGCCCAATGCCATGATCGGCAGCGCCACGAGACGCCTTCCAATCAAACGTAGAAAGTTGTTCACGTTCTCTCCCCTTTCTTTTGTCGGTAGGACCAACTGGTATATGAGTACGGACACTCATTACAAGACCCGAGCGACATCGTTGCCGCCCGGGTCTTTGTTTCAACTATGAGGATACGGTCCCAACGGCCGACATCCTGCATATAGACTCAAGCGAGTCTTACGCCTTGACGGTCGCGACACCCTTAAAGGACATGCTCGTCGTGCCGATGCCCTTGAAGCCATCGAGGGCCTCGCCGTTGGGCGCAGTGGACGGGTCGTTCCAGGAAGCGGAGACGGTCTTAACGTGGACAACGGGGTACAGAACGGCGTTGTCGGCGATGATGTCGAAGCACTCGTTCCACTTCTTCTGCTGCTCGTCGCCCTCGGCGGCAAGAGCCTCGTCCATAAGGCCGTGGAGCTTCTGCCACTCAGCGGACTCCTTCCACGGGCAACGGGTCTGCATCCAGACGTTGTCGCCGTACCACCAGTTGAGCAGCAGGTCGGGGTCTGCGCCGAAGCAGGAAGGATCGCCAGGGGCAAGGAGGATATCGTAGGCCTCGCCGCCGTCGATGGCAGCATAGGTGGCCGGCGAAGTATCGGTCTGGATGGTCACATCGAAGCCGAGAGCGTCGAGGTCGTTCTTGACCTGGGCAGCCATACCCTTGATCTGCTCGTTATCGGTGGTGCGCAGGGTAATGGCGCCCGGGGTGATACCGGACTCCTCGATAAGCTTCTTGGCCTTCTTGGCGTCGGTCTTGTACACCGTGGAGGCCTCATGATAGTTGGTGAAGCTCTTGGGCAGGTAGCAGCTGGCAGCGGTAGCAAGGCCGGCGAAGGTGTTGCTGATCATCTTCTCGGTGTCGAGCGCATACATGACAGCCTGACGGACCTTGACGTCGTTCCAAGGCTCCTTGGCGACGTTGAACATGATGAAGCGGGTGCCGAAGCCCTGGACGTTGTCGATCTTGCAGCCGGCGCCCTCGAGCTGGTCGACGGCATCAGCGGTAACGAGCTCCATGACGAGCGTGGAGCCTTCCTGCTGAGCGGTGACGCGAGCGGTGGGGTCGGTCAGGATGCTGTACTGGATCTTCTTATCCTCGGCAGCATACTCACCGTTGTACTCGGGGTTGGGAACCAGGGTGATCTCGGTATCGGAGATAGAATCGTACATCCAGGGGCCGGAGCCGATCGGCTGCTTGGCGCGATCCTCCTCGCTCTGGGCGGCAGGAGTAACGCGAATGATGGCCAGACGATCCTTGAGCAGGGAGAAGTTGGGGACCTTGGTCTTGACCGTCACGGTGCTGGCATCCTTGGCCTCGATGGACTCGAAAGGCTGGAAGAACGGAGCGTAGGTGGCAGAAGCGGCGCAAGCGGTGTAGGAGGCGACGACGTCGTCAGCGGTAACCTCGGTGCCATCGGAGAATTTGGCGCCCTTGCGGATGGTGACCTCGAAGGTGGTGTCGTCCACGGACTTGGGATCATCGGTGGCGAGCTCGTTGAAAGTGCTGTAGTCGTGGTAATCGATGCCGTAGAGGCCCTCGACGACGTGCCAGTTAGCGCCCAGGCCCACGGCGGAGCCGGTGCTGGCGGGGTCGAAGCTGGACGGAGCGTAAGCGGAACCGGCGGTGATCACGCCGCCGCCACGGTTGGCGGAATCGGCGGGAGCGGAACCCTCGTCGCTAGAGCTGCCACCGCAGCCAGTGAGACCAAAGCCGGCGACAGCAGCGACGCTGCCGGTGAGGCCGAGGAACGAACGCCTGGACATACCCTTATTGATGATGGCCATGTCTTCTCCTATCAATAGAGAATCTTACCCGGGAGCACCTAAACTTACCCCCGCGCAACTTGCGGACGATATATACCTTACCTACCGACAAACCCAACTGAGGTGCCGCGCTCGGCGACCGATACATACATACGCTTGAACGGTATTTACTACCGTTCACCGAATTCGTTGACAAACGATACAGCAGACAGTATGTATCGGCGAGGTGAGATATCAGTCTTCGTCAACCCGCAGGATAGCAGGGTTTTCGTTTGGGTTAGTCAAACGTTTTAGCGTTAATAAAACCCGAAACCAGCAGGCAATCATGGCGAAATAAATGGTTGAAAATCGCGCAATCATGTATATCAGTTGTTTATGCTCGTGTTTAGCTATCGGAATGGCCAGCCGCGGCCTCGGCGCGCTCGGCATTCCATGCAACGAGCGCCTCGTGGACCGCCTTGGCAACATCGGCAGGTATGCCGCGAACTTCCGCGATCTCTTGCTCACTCGCCGCGCGCAACCGCTTCATCGAGCCAAAATGGCGCATAATTGCACGTTTTCTAGTGGGTCCCACGCCTGGAACGTCATCGAGTACCGAGACCGTCATGGCTTTATCGCGCAATTCGCGATGGAACGTGATGGCAAAACGGTGCGATTCGTCGCGCACCTGCTTGATGAGATAGAGCGACGCAGACCCGGTCGGAAGTACGACAGGAGTCTCGTCCCAAGGCACGAAAACCTCCTCATCGGCCTTTGCCAAACCACAAACTGGTATATCGAGCCCAAGGGCCTCAAGTTGCTTAATTGCAGCCGTCAATTGCGGCTTGCCGCCGTCGACAACGAGCAAATCGGGGCGCGAGCCAAAACGTTCGTCGGTCATCCGCTCGGGAGCATAGCGACGCCCCAAAACCTCGGACATCGAAACGAAGTCGTTCGCCTCGTCCAATTCGGCCTGGATTTTAAAGCGGCGGTATTGGCTCTTGTCGGCGTGGCCGTTGGTAAACACCACCATCGAGGCAACCGTAAAGGTGCCATGCAGTGTAGAGATATCGAAGCACTCGATTCGCATTGGCGGCGCAGGTAGCGCCAAGGCGCTCTCAAGCTCTAGGAGCGCTCGATTGGTGCGATCGTCGGCGTATCCCGTGCGCATCATATAACGCATGAGGGCATGACGCGCATTTTTAGATGCCATATCGAGCAACCGGTGTTTTTCGCCGCGCTGAGGCCTATGGAGATGACAGGAACGCTCGCGCTTGTCCGAAAGCCATTCCCCTAGCGCCTCCGCATCCTCAAGCTCGACGGAAAGGTTCACCTCGGCTGGAATATCAGCCGTCTCGTCGTAATAGCGCTTGAGAAAGCCCGACTGAAGCTCCTCTTCATCGACATCCAGGCCCTTATCGAGAATGAACTCACAGGTTCGAACCGTTCGCCCCTCGCGCACAACAAACACGCAGGCGGCCGAAATGGTCTCTTCTCGATAGAAACCAATCACATCGAGATCGACACTCGACGGAAAAACGACCTGCTGTCGGTCGTCCAGGCCCCTAATAACTTCCAAGCGACGCTTGACGCGCGCCGCCCGCTCAAAATCGAGCGCTTCGGCGGCGTCCGTCATCTCGGATGTAAGCTCATCAACGACATCTTTACGATGGCCCGACAAAAATCGCTCGACACGTTTAACGTTTTTAGCATAGTCGGCTGGAGAGATCGCACCGACGCATGCCCCCGGACCGCGGCCAACATGGAAGTCAAAGCAGGGACGCCCGTTTTGAGCGCAAATCATATTGACGATATCTTCTTCGCCCTTGTGGGACTCGACGATACGGCGGCATCGACGCCATTCCGCACAAGAAGCCGAGCAGATCGGGATTACCTTGCGCAGCGTATCAATGGTCTCGCGCGCCGCGCGGCTGTCGGTATAGGGACCAAAATAACGCGTTCCCGGCTTATGACGCTCACGAGTATATTTAATAGCTGGGAACAGATCGCTCTTGGTGATAGCGATAAAGGGATAGCTCTTATCGTCCTTAAGGTCGACATTAAAGTACGGATGGTATTGACCGATCAGGTTGCGCTCGAGCACCAGCGCCTCGTGCTCGTTCTCGACAACGATATAGTCAAAGCTCGCAACCAGCTGCATCATCAGTGGAATCTTTTGGCGCTCGTCCTGCAGCGTCACATATTGACGCATGCGCGAGCGCAGATTTTTAGCCTTGCCAACGTAAATGACATCGCCCTTGGCATCTTTCCAAAGGTAGCAGCCAGGCTGCATGGGCACATGCGAAACCTGTTCGGCAAGCGTTGGAATGTTGTCATGACCTGCCACGACTGCCTACCTGCGGCGAAGAAGCGCGGAGACCTCAGGCATCTTTAGAAGGACGGCAAGGCCAAAAGTCACGGCAAGTGAAACCATGCCCGCGATGCAAACATAGCCCAAGGTAATAAGAATCGATCCGCCAAGCGCTCCGACAAAACTCTCGAGCGCCCACAAAACGCCGGCACCCGCTGCGGCACCCAGGCCGCCGAGCAAAAGGCCATAGAAGCAGCCGTGCAGAATAGATTTAACCTGAAGACCCTGCAGACGACGACGCAGCCACCACAGCGAACAGCCGACCAGAATCACATAGTCGACAACATACGAAATCGCAATCGCAGGCATGCCATAGCCCAGCACCACACCAAACAGCAGAACCGAACCAGCCTGGCCGATGGCAGAGTATAGGCAATAGCGGCTATAGGGCTTCATGTCGAGCAGCGCCGAGAAGCTCTTCTGCATCAACACGACCACGCCGTAGAGCGGCAGGGAGAGCGCCAGATAAACCAGAAACTCGGACACAAGCGCCACACCCGACTCGTCGAACTTGCCGGCGCAATAAATCATGTTGAGCGGACGGGCAAACACAATGAGATATAGCGCGAAAGGAATCAGGAAGAAGAGCATCTGGGCCACGCCGCGCGAGATACCAGCGCGCACGCTGTCATAATCCTTTTCCTGGGCATCGTGCGAAAGCTCGGTATAAAGCGCCGTCGAGAGCGAGGCGGCTATCAAGGCATAAGGCAGTGTGTACCAAAGGCGCGCATAGGCAATTACAGAAGGACCGGTCTCGGGCTGCACCACCAGCGCGGCTGCGTTGGTAATGGAAGTCGACACGAACATGCATACCGTAGCGAGCAACGTCGGGACGCCGAGCGCGAGCGTCTGTCGCAGTGCAGGATCCTTGAAGTCGATATGAATATGAGGCCGGACACCATGCTTACCGAGTGCGGGAATCTGGCACGCCATCTGGACAAAAACGCCAAGCGTCGTGCCGAGCGAAATCAAAACGACGCCCGTCTGCTCACCAAAGCAGGCAGATACGGGAGCGAAGCCCATAAAACTCGCAATGACAATCACATTGTTGAGTACCGGGGCGAACGTCGACCAAAAGTAATCACGATGCGCGTTAAGAACGCCCGAGAACACCGAGCCCAAGCCGTAGAACAAAATCTGAATGGCAAAGAAACGGAACATGAATGCAGCGGTATCCATGCTTCCGCCATCGCCCGAAAGGAACGACTGCGTCCAGATAAAGCCCGGAGCAAACACGGTGCCCAACACCGAAATGCCGCCCAGCAGCAAAAGCAGGATGCCGAGCAGATTACCTACGTATTCGTTTGAGGCGTCGCGACCCTGCTCACGACGCACGCCCATGTACACCGGCAAAAAGGCGGTAACCAACATACCGCCCATCACGAGCTCATAGAGCATATTGGGCAGGTTGTTGGCGACCTGATAGGAAGACGAGAGCAGCGACATGCCGATGGCGGCAGCCATAGCCCAAGTACGGATAAACCCGGTGACGCGCGACACGATGGTCAGTGCAGTCATGAGGCCGGCAGAACGGCCAACCGTAGAGTAGTCCGACGAGCCCATATCATCTACGTCGTCCTGTGATTGGGGGCTGACTTCAGTGTGTTGTCGAGAATCAACCTCGATATCAGGGTCATCGATTATCGCGAAGGGGTCGTCGACCAAAACGGCATCATCGGCAGAAAAAGCTCCGTCAACAGGCGTGACATCGCTGTCAAACGAAGCGTCATCGTTAGCTACGGCATTATTACCAAACACCGTGTCAACTTCCCTGGCGGCAGCGGTTCGACCAGAAAACGACAATAGATCCCAATCATCGTCGTCGACAGCAACGCCCTCGACCGGATCGGTCGAGCCGAGCGGTGACCACTCGTCATCCAAAAGCAACTGCTCGCCATCACCGTCGGTTGCAGGCCTCGCGGGACGATCGGCTGGGACACCCTGCAGTGCGCCCTTTCCCTGAGCCGCCATCAAAAACACCGCCGTCTCATCGGGACGCGGCGCACGAGACGCCCCAGCGGCAGGCATCCGTCCGGCACAGGATTGAGCTGCGGCCAAAAACACCGCCGTCTCATCGGGGCGAGCCGAAGAGAGAATCGTACGGGGAGGCACCGTACCGGCACCGGCGGCACGCAAATACACAGCCGTCTCCCCTGGATCTGCAGCAACGGACCAAGCGTTTCGAATCTGGTCATCGACCGAAGAAGCCTCAGGCGCGGGCGTCTGAGAAGCCGAACCCTTTGCAAAGTGAGCTCCGCGCTTCGATTCTTCCTGCGGCATCGCTCAGTCCTCTCTCGTGATCGGGGCAACCGTCGCCCCGCAAAATGCAACTAAGTCGTCGGGGGCAAGCTCAAGTTGATAGCCACGCTTACCGCCTGAGATAAAAATGGTATCCCAAAGGACGCATGTCTCATCGATCAGCGTCCGAAAGCGTTTTTTCATGCCGACTGGACTGCAGCCGCCCCGGACATACCCCGTCGCGGCAAGCAAGTCCTTGACATGCATCATGGTCAGCGACTTTTCACCAGCGGCGCGCGCGGCGGCCTTTAGGTCAAGCTCGTCGGCAACGGGAATACAGCACACAACGTGTTCGTTGGACGGCGTCACGCAAACCAAGGTCTTAAACCCCTGGCCAGGCTCCTCGCCAAGTTGTTCCAAAATTGCAACGCCTAAACCCACCGACTCATCGCCATCGTCTTCATACGTATGGAGAATATAGGAGATGCCGGCGTTTTCCAGCTCGCGCATCGCATTGGTTTTCGGCGTCTTTGCAGCCTTTGCCATGGCATGTCCCTTCCCTCGCATTCGAATGTAACGCCTAAGTATATGTCCAATTTAGCCGCATACGTCATCTCGACACACAGAAGCGCCACCGAATCAAAAGGAATCGGTGGCGCTTCTCGTACGACGGCGTCTCTTTACTGGGCGTCGAGTTGTGCCTGACGCTCGCGGTCGCGCTTGAGCAGCGGTGCCAAGAACTTGCCCGTGTAACTCTGCGAACATGCCGCGACCTGCTCCGGCGTACCCGAGACCACGACGGTTCCGCCGCCATTGCCGCCCTCGGGACCCATATCGATCAGGCGGTCGGCAACCTTGATGACATCAAGGTTGTGTTCAATCACCAGCACCGTGTTGCCCGCATCGACCAAGCGCTGCAGCACATCGAGCAGCTGGCGGACGTCCTCAAAATGAAGGCCGGTCGTCGGCTCGTCCAAAATATAGAACGTCTTGCCCGTCTGGCGTCGATGAAGCTCCTTGGCGAGTTTCACACGCTGCGCCTCGCCGCCCGAAAGCGTCGTGGCAGGCTGCCCCAAACTCACATAGCCCAAGCCAACGTCATACAAAGTCTGAAGCTTGCGCTTAATCTGCGGGATATTCCCAAAGAAGGCCAGCGCCTCGGTGACGCTCATGTCGAGCACGTCCGAGATGGTCTTGCCACGGTAGGTGACCTCGAGTGTCTCGCGGTTGTAGCGTTTACCGCCGCAAACTTCGCAGGGAACGTAGATATCGGGAAGGAAGTGCATCTCGATCTTGATCTGTCCTTCGCCCTTGCACGCCTCACAGCGCCCGCCACTCACATTAAAGGAGAAACGACCCGGCGAGTAGCCGCGCGCCTTCGACTCCGGCGTACTCGCAAACAGCGCGCGAAGATCATCCCACAGGCCAATATAGGTAGCGGGGTTGGAACGCGGCGTGCGGCCAATCGGCGACTGGTCGATATCGATAACCTTATCGATACACTCGATGCCCTCGATTTTCTTATACGGACCCACAGGGCGCGTCGAACGGTGAATAGCATTCGTAAGGGCAGGCGCAATGGTGTCGGTAACCAGGGAGCTCTTGCCCGATCCCGACACGCCGGTAACAACCGTAAGCGTACCAAACTCGATCTTGGCAGTAACGTTTTTGAGGTTGTTAGCTCGAGCGCCCGTAATTTTAAGGCAGCCGCGACCGGGCTTGCGCCGTTCATCAGGCACCCGGATCATTCGTTTGCCGGTCAGATAAGCGCCCGTCATCGACTCAGGACACGCCATGATATCGGCAGGCGTTCCCGCCGCGACTACGTGTCCGCCGTTGACGCCGGCGCCGGGCCCCATGTCGATCACGTAGTCGGCGGCACGGATCGTGTCCTCGTCGTGTTCGACGACGATGACGGTATTGCCGATATCGCGCAGGCGCTCAAGGGTCTTAATCAGGCGCTCGTTATCGCGCTGATGAAGACCGATCGATGGCTCGTCCAAAATGTACAGGACACCCATGAGGCCGGCGCCGATCTGCGTTGCCAGGCGAATACGCTGCGCCTCGCCACCAGAAAGCGTCGCCGAGGCACGATCGAGCGTCAGATAGTCGAGTCCAACATCGACCAGAAAACGCAAGCGCTCCAGGATTTCCTTGACGATACGCCCGCCGATAAACTGTTGGCGCTCGGTGAGCTCCAGGCCCTCAAAAAACTCGAGCGACTCACGGCACGACAGGCAACAAACCTCGTAAATGGACTTGCCGCCCACGGTGACGGCGAGCATCTCGGGGCGCAAACGAGCGCCGTGGCAGCTCGAGCACGGTTCCTCGCGAATGTACTTCTCCAAGCGCGCCTTGGTGTTCTCGTTCGTCGTCTCGGTATAGCGTTCGTACAGGATGTTGCGAACGCCCGAAAACTTGGTATCCCACTGGCTACGACGTCCGTCGAGCTTTTGGTAGTCAACCGAGATCTTCGTATCGCCCAGGCCATCCAAGAATGCACGACGCACGCGAGGGGGCAAGTCCTCCCACGGCGTATCGGCGCTTACCTTAAAGTGTTTACAGACCGCAGCAAAAATCTGCGGGTAGTAGTTCGAATTACCAAACAGGCTACCAAAGACTCCGTCGGCAATGGACTTCGAGGGGTCCTCGATCAGCGCCTCGGCATCAACGGTTTTCTTAAAGCCCAGGCCGTCGCACTCAGGACATGCGCCATAGGGAGCGTTAAACGAAAAATCACGCGGCTGAAGATCGTCAATGGAGTGTCCATGCTCCGGGCACGCCAAGGCCAACGAATACTCCAGCAGCTCGCCCTCGGTCCCCTCGGGAGCATCACGATCGGGCAGCATGTACACATTTACATTGCCGTGAGCCAGCGCGGTCGCCTGCTCAACAGACTCGGCGATACGGCCCAGAGAGTTCTCACGGATCACGATGCGATCGACCACGACCTCGATATCGTGCTTGAACTTCTTGTCCAGATCGATTGGATCGTCGAGCGAGCGCACTTCACCGTCGACACGCACGCGGCTAAAGCCCTCGGCGCGAAGGTCCTCAAACAGTTTGGTGTACTCGCCTTTTCGCCCGCGCACCACCGGCGCCAGCACAAACGCGCGGCGACCCTCCCCCGCCGCCAAGACCTTGTCGGCAACCTGGTCGGTCGTCTGGCGCTCAATGACGCGGCCGCATTCGGGACAGTGCGGGGTGCCCACACGGGCGAACAGCAGGCGCAGATAGTCATAAATCTCGGTTACGGTGCCAACCGTCGAGCGAGGGTTTTTAGACGTCGTCTTTTGGTCGATCGACACCGCCGGCGAAAGGCCGTCGATTGAATCCAAGTCGGGTTTGTCCATCTGGCCCAAGAACTGGCGCGCATAGCTCGAAAGGCTCTCGACGTATCGACGCTGGCCCTCGGCATAGATAGTGTCAAATGCCAGCGAGCTCTTGCCCGAGCCAGAAAGACCGGTAATGACCACGAGTTGGTCACGCGGAATGGAAACATCGATATCACGGAGGTTGTGCTCACGAGCGCCGCGAATAACGATAGAAGAATCAGACATGGAAGCTCCTTGCCTCCTATTGCATCGAATCATACTGCCGATGAGTTTAGCGCACTCGACGCGCACAGATGTTCGTAATACAAGATTCCCAGACCTTTAGCTTTGCGTATCGGGCGCTTTGTTTCTCGAAATGCCGTGGAAAGGTTACAGTAATCTAATACTGAACTTAATTTGCTGTAACAGAGGAACGTCCATGACCGAAGATATCCCCCTTGAAATCACTTCGAGTGACATGGCCAATCTGCCCATATTCATCGCCGTCCTTATCGTGCCCACCGTCGTCGTGCGCGTGTATTTTTCAATCAAACACAATGAAAAGCCGCCCATTGCCCGCGTCTTTTGGTGCGCGACGCTCCTCATCCCGCTCGGCATGGTAGCTGCATGGATTACGAATCAATTGCTCGTAAATGAGGACAGTTCCCTATGGGTCCTTTCTTATTCGGCGCTCGGTGCTGCCGCCGTCATACTTCTTGTCGAGCCCTTGGTTTCGGGACTTATCGACCAAACCGATCTTGCGACGGGAACGGTTGCCTGTATTTGCCGTGACATCCTTGTCATCGCCGCTGTTTCAGCGCTCTCGTTCGTTTCACTCGAAATTTCCTGCAACGAAACGTTCTATCGCATTCCCGCCAACTCATTCGGGTTTTCCGTCGGGCTGCTCGCGACGGTTCTGCTCTCCCTTTATTTGCTGGGACAGCGTCATGGTCCTCGTGCCCGTCGTCTGTTGCATCCTTGGCATTGCCGAGCACTTCGTCATAACGTTTAAAGGCGAGGCCATCCTGCCAAGCGATATCTTGGCCCTTGGCACCGCAATGGAAGTGAGCGAGGGATACGAGTTTACCTTTACCGCCGGAATCGTAACCTCTCTAGCCCTGCTAGAGATTTCCCTGGGGCTTCTTTCGCTTATCCGACCGAGAAAGCTCCGTACGCCCACCCATGTCTTCCCCGCAATCGCCGCTAACCTCTGCGCTTTTCTGCTAGTGACCGTTGTGGGGCTCTCGGGCTTTTCCAGCATCGACTTGGAGCAGGCGCTGAATTTTGGATTTGACCGTTGGCAGCCCATCACCACGTATGCGTCTCAGGGTTTTATCACTTCGTTCACCGAAATGGTCAACGAGTTGCCCATTGAGAAGCCCGAAGACTATACGCCCGATGAGGCGCAGAGCATCGAGCAGGAGCTCGCCGCCACCTACGACAGCACGTATGGCTCGAGCGAGCAGCGCGCGGCGGCCGTTGCCCAGTTCAATGAAATCAAGCCGACGATTGTTGCCGTCATGAACGAGAGTTTTAGCGACCTTTCGTGCTTTGAGCAGCTCCAGGCGGCCGGGTACACCGGCCCCGCATTCTACAACTCGCTTCCCGACACACTTGTTCGCGGCACCATGCTCGCTTCGGTCGCCGGTGGCGGAACGGCGAACTCCGAATTCGAATTTTTGACCGGAGCGACAACGGCCTTTGTCGGATTAGGCAAAATCCCCTATCAGCTATATCAGATGAATGGCGTCAACAGCCTGGCAAAGGACCTTAAGGAGCTTGGGTATACCGCTACCGCTATGCACCCGCAAAACCCCGTCAACTACCATCGAGATAAAATCTATCAGCAGCTGGGCTTTGGAGACTTTCTTTCAATCGGCGATTTCGAAGGTGCGCCCTGTTACCATGCCGGCGTATGCGACTACGCCACCTACGACAAGATACTCGACCTGCTTAGAACCGACGAAGCCCCGCAGTTCATCTTTGACGTCACGATGCAAAATCACGGCGGCTACGACTATGGCACCGTTCCCGCCGAAGAGCTGACAAACTATTGGGTCGAGGGAGCCAGCGAGGGCGCCAATAGCGCGCTCAATACCTATCTTACCTGCATCAACGCATCCGACCGGGACCTCGAGTACTTTATCAACGAGCTCCGCAATATCGGCAGACCGGTTGTCCTTGTCTTTTTTGGCGACCATCAGCCGAGCGCCGCAACGACTCTCAACGACGAGCTGCACCCTCAGGAAGATACGGCAAGCCACGCTTTCCGTATCTATCAGTCGACCTATTTCGTCTGGGCTAACTATGAAATCGCCGGCAATACCGAGCTCAACGTCTACGACACCGTCGGGGCAAACGAGATTGCAGCCATTACCCTTAATAAGATCGGTGCCCCGCTCACCGACTATCAAAAGGCTCTGCTTGCAACAAGGTCAGATGTGCCCACCATCAATGTCGCCGGCTATCTTGGTGCCGACGGGCTGCGCTACGACTTGGAATCTGAAGACAGCCCATACGCCTCGACGATCGACAAGCTGCAGCGCATCCAATACCTCGAGTTCGCCAGCAAAGTTCAGTAAGCCCGCTCATTCGCTTGGGCCCATCGTATCGCAAGCACGCTCGGCCCAAATGCATCACAAATGACTCCCGCTCGCAAACGAGGGTACAATGACGCTCGTGTCACATCACGGGGCCCCGGCCCCAACATATACAAAGGAGTCATACATGGGTTGCGAGCACGCACAGGCCGCCGGCGGACAAACGTCGCCGTCGCAATTTGAGGAGAACACGCTGTCCGAGGTCAAACGCGTCATCGCCGTGCTTTCCGGCAAGGGCGGTGTCGGCAAGTCGTTTGTCACCGGCGCCATCGCCACCGAGCTTGCCCGTCACGGCCACAAGGTCGGCGTCCTCGATGCCGACATCACCGGTCCCTCTATCCCCAAGATGTTCGGTATGAGCGGACGCCACGTCCATGCCCTTGGCAACCTTATGCTGCCCGAAATCTCCGAGCACGGCGTCAAGGTCATGAGCTCCAACCTGCTGCTCCAAAACGAGACCGACCCCGTCCTTTGGCGCGGTCCGGTCATCGCAGGCGCCATTAGGCAGTTCTGGAGCGAGACCTCGTGGGGCCCCATCGACTACCTGCTGGTCGACATGCCTCCGGGAACAGGCGACGTCGCGCTCACCGTCTTCCAGTCGCTGCCTGTCGACGGCATCGTCATCGTCACGAGCCCGCAGGATCTGGTCTCGATGATCGTCGCCAAGGCGGTTAACATGGCCGAGAAGATGAACGTCCCCATTCTGGGCATTGTCGAGAACATGAGCTATATTGAGTGCCCCGACTGCGGCAAGAAGATCGAGGTCTTTGGCAAGAGCAAGCTCCCCGAGGTCGCAGAGCGCTATAACCTCAACATCTTGGGCACGATTCCCATTAATCCGGCACTCGCCGAGGCCTGCGATAAGGGCGAGGTCGAGACCGCGTTGCCCGACGGCATGTTGCCCCAGGCCGTCTCTGCCGTCGAGGCCATTGCCCCGCACGAGACCGACGAGGCCTAAGTGAACACGAGCGCCTTCTATGACGTCCTGGTAATCGGCGGCGGGGCTTCAGGCCTCGCCGCCGCCATTACGGCCGCACGCGCGGGTAAAAGCGTCTGCATCGTTGAGCGCGATGTCGCGTGCGGCCTTAAGTTGCTTGCGACCGGAAACGGTCGCTGCAACCTCTCCAACGAATCGATTGATCCTCAGCGGTATAACCACCCCGCATTCGTCGAATCCGTCATGGGCCCCCAGCCCGAACAAGAGCTTATGGGTTTCTTCTCCTCGCTGGGCATCATGACAACCTCCGAGGAAGGCCGGCTGTACCCGCGCTCGCTTCGCGCCGAATCGGTGCGCGACGCGCTTCTCAACGTTTGCGACCGCCTAGGCATCACCTTAATCTGCGGGGCCAACGTTGCCTCGGCGCGCAAAGCTTCCGAAGGCTGGGCACTCCAAATAAACTGTCCAGCGCGGGCGCTCAAGGCAAAAAAGCACGACGACCGAAAATCGGAGCTCCGCTCGCTTCGGAAGGCACTCGCCGATGTCCCTCGCGAGAACGAGGCCCTGCAGGCGCGCGCCGTAATTATCGCCACGGGTGGCAACCCCACCGGTATCGCCGATACGTTTCGCCTCCCCCTCACTTCGTTGCGCCCCATCCTCTGTCCCGTATCGGCAACGGTCGTTGGCGATCGGGCGGCACTCAAGACATTGGATGGTCTGCGCGTCCGCGCCCGCTTGACGCTCACCCGAAACCATAGGGAGCTCTGGCACGAAGACGGTGAAGTGCTGTTTCGAACCTTCGGCATCTCGGGCGTCGCTGTCTTCAACCTCTCCCGTCGTATCCAGCGCGGCGATACGATCCTGCTCGACGTTTTCCCCGACCTCTCTAAAGACGAGTTGCTCGATATGCTTAACCGGCGCGAAAAGCTGCTCGGCGGCTTTTCGCGCCGCGATCCCC
Source organism: Collinsella sp. HCP28S3_B9 (assembly GCF_052066095.1). Lineage (NCBI taxonomy): Bacteria > Bacillati > Actinomycetota > Coriobacteriia > Coriobacteriales > Coriobacteriaceae > Collinsella > Collinsella sp. HCP28S3_B9. Next base: position 5,900 of record NZ_JBQHST010000020.1, on the reverse strand, counting down.
GTTGGCTCGACGGCATGCTTGCCCCGCAACTCTCCCGCGTCGTCTGCACAGCGTTCGAGCAGTGCCATCCAGGCTCCGACGATGTCATCCACCTGGTCTCGATCCTCAAGCACTTTAAGTTGCTCGTCGAGGGAACAGCCGAGGAGCGCTCGGCGCAGGTCACGCGGGGTGGCGTATCTGTCGAGAGCATCTCAACACCCAGTCTACGCGCGCGCAGCGTTGTCGACGCCCCGCTTTACGTCTGCGGCGAAGCGCTCGACATCGACGCCGATTGCGGAGGCTTTAACCTTGCGTGGGCCTGGCTCTCGGGCATTCGCGCTGCAAGCAGCCTGTAGCCGCACAGTCTATAATCAAAAACGCATTCGGGCCGTCTGGGATACCGGACGGCCCCTTTCTTGCCTCTAAGGAGACCTCGATGATCGAACTCACCCAAGTCAACGCGTCGCTCGATGAAGCCGGCGATGAAAATGCCTGCCTCATTGTTGGCAAGCGAGTCGCCAAGCGCGTCCTACGTTGCAAGGACTCCGAAATCAAGTCCATCGAGCTCCACCGCAAGTCAATCGACGCTCGCAAAAAACGATACGTCCATTTTATCCTGAGCTTTCGTGTTGAGCTGACTAGTCCCCACCTCGAGCGAGAAGCGGTCGACAGCGTTGCCGAGCGTGACCGCTCGCGCGTACGCGCGATAGAAGACGATGAGCCTTCATTCCCCTCCCCCGTTTCCGGCGCACCCAAAGAGCGCCCCGTCGTCGTCGGTGCCGGATGCGCCGGCCTTTTCGCCGCACTCACCCTTGCCGAAGCAGGTCTGAAGCCCTTGCTCATCGAGCGCGGCGACCCGGCATTTCGCCGCTCGCAGGCGATCGACCTCTTTCTAAAGGAGCGTATCCTCGACCCCGAGAGCAATATCCAGTTTGGCCTGGGCGGCGCGGGGACCTTCTCGGACGGCAAGCTCAATACGGGAACCAAAAATCCCGCCCATCGCCTCATCCTCGAAACCTTCGTCGAGGCGGGTGCGCCCCGCGATATTCTGTGGGATGCCAAGCCGCACATTGGCTCCGACATCCTTCCCACGGTTGTCACCGCTATATCCCAGCGCATCGAGCAGCTCGGAGGTGTCGTCCGTTATCGAACAAAACTCGTCGACATTCGCATCGACGCGTCTGGCGCCATCACCGGTATTGATGTCCAATCGTCCCAAGACGCCGCTTGCGAGCCAATTGAGACAAAGCACCTCATCCTCGCCTGCGGGCATTCTGCTCGCGATATTTTTGAACTCCTTAAGGACCACAACGTGGCCCTCGCACAAAAGACCTTTGCCATGGGCGTTCGCATCGAGCATCCGCAGCGCGACATCGACCGAGCCCAATATGGAGCCTCGGCGGGACATCCTGCCCTCGGAGCAGCCCCCTACAAACTCGTCGCCCATCTTCCCAACGGCCGCAGCGTGTTCTCGTTTTGCATGTGCCCCGGCGGGCAGGTTGTCGCCGCCTCTTCCGAGCAGGGCCACCTGTGCGTCAACGGCGCCAGCCTCAATGCCCGCGACGGCCGTAACGCAAATGCCGCCCTGCTCGTTAACGTCACGCCTGAGGACCTTCCCGACGATGACCCGCTCGCCGGCATCGAGCTCCAGCGCGCCTGCGAGGCGGCCGCCTATCGCCTGGGCGGTTCCAACTGGAACGCACCGGCACAACTCATCGGAGATTTCCTCGCAGGACGCGCCAGCAAGGCGCCCGGAAAGGTAAAGCCCACCTATCCGCTCGGTGTGACCTGGACGGCAATTGACGAAGCCCTGCCGCAGCATATCGTCGAGTCGCTCCGCCTGGGACTTCCCCTACTCGGAAAAAAGCTACGGGGCTACGACCGCCCCGATGCCGTTCTTACCGGCGTGGAGACTCGTTCGAGCTCACCGGTCACTGTCACCCGAGACCGAACGTGCCATGCCGTGTCGACCCCGGGCCTCTACCCTTGTGGTGAGGGAGCTGGATATGCCGGAGGCATCATGAGCGCGGCCACCGACGGTATCCGTTGTGCCGAAGCCCTGATCGCAGACCTCTAGCGAACGAATTCCAGCGCGCAAAAGACACAGGCCCCGAGCTCCACAGGGAACTCGGGGCTTGTTCGCTATTTCTTAAACCGTGCACCCTGGCGTTTTCTACCCGATGCGAACGTGGAACCCTTGCGGGCCTGCGAACGTAAGCGCTCGATCGTCTCGTCCTCAGACGCACCCTCGAGCATCGCCCGAATCTGAACGACAGCATCACGCAGGCGCGCCGCCTCCTCAAAGTCCATGGCAGCAGAAGCGTTACGCATATCCTCTTCCATGGTTTCGACGATCCGCACAAGCTCGTCATGCGGTAGTTCTTCCAACTGCTCCGCAAGTGTCTGCTCGGGCGCCGCCGTTTCCGGCACACCGCCCTCGCCCGACTCATCGGGCGTATAGAATGCGCCATGGCCAAGAGAGTCGCCCTTCGAGCGTCCCTTGGAGCCCACAGTTTTTTCGGCCTCGGCAATAAAACTTGAGATGTCGTTGATGGCCTTGCGCACTGTCTTGGGCACAATGCCATGTTCTTCGTTATATGCCATCTGAATCTCGCGACGGCGCTGCGTCTCCTCGATGGCCGCTTTCATCGAATCGGTCACAACGTCTGCATACATGATGACTTCTCCATCGGCGTTACGGGCCGCACGGCCAATCGTCTGAATCAGCGAACGGCGGTTGCGCAAGAAGCCTTCCTTATCGGCATCGAGAATTGCCACCAGTGAGACCTCGGGAAGATCCAAGCCCTCGCGAAGCAGGTTGATGCCAACGAGAACATCGATCTTGCCCTCGCGCAGCGTTCGCAGGATCTCGACACGGTCCATTGTCGCCGTATCAGAGTGCATGTAATTGACCTTAATGCCCGCATCAAGTAGATGGTCGGTCAGGTCCTCGGCCATGCGCTTGGTCAACGTGGTCACCAGCACGCGCTCCTTGCGGGCAACGCGCTCGCGAATCTCGTCCTCAAGATCGTCAATCTGACCGCGAACGGGACGCACGTCAATCTTGGGGTCGAGCAGGCCGGTCGGACGAATAATCTGCTCCACGTCGTTTTGACTCACACGCAGCTCATAATCACCTGGCGTTGCCGAGACGTAGATGAACTGAGGAATCCTCGCCTCAAACTCATCGAAGCGAAGCGGACGATTGTCGAGCGCCGAGGGCAGGCGAAAACCATGTTCAACAAGCGTAACTTTGCGCGATCGGTCGCCTTCGTGCATGCCGCGAATCTGTGGCACCGTCACGTGGCTCTCGTCTATGATGCAGAGCATGTCCTTGGGGAAGTAGTCAATCAAGGTAAACGGCGGTTCACCCGGCTTACGCCCGTCCAGATGACGCGAGTAGTTCTCGATGCCGTTGCAAAAGCCCATCGTCTCGAGCATCTCGAGGTCATAATCGGTCCGTTGCTGTAGACGTTGCGCCTCGAGCAACTTGTCGGTAGCCTTGAGCTCCGCCACGCGCTTCTCGCACTCTTCACTGATTGACTTCAAGGCCGCCTTGACCTTGGGCTTCTCGGTCACATAGTGCGATGCCGGCCACACGGGAATAGCCTCATACTCACGAAGCATCTCACCGGTAACCTCATCGATTTCGGCGATAAGCTCGACCTCATCGCCAAAGAACTCAAATCGCAACGGATGCTCGGCATAGGGCGGATACACATCGACAACATCACCACGCACGCGGAAGGTGCCACGCGCCAAGTCATAGTCGTTCCGGTCGTACTGAATGTCGATGAGCGCATGGATAAAGTCATCGCGCTCGAGCGGTACTTTCTTGTCGACATTCGGTGCCAGCCCCGCATAGTCCTCAGGAGAGCCGATGCCATAGATGCAGGACACCGAAGCAACGACGATCACATCGCGTCGAGAAAGCAACGAGGCGGTCGCCTGATGTCGAAGCATCTCGACTTCTTCGTTAATCGAAGCATCCTTCTCGATATACGTATCGCTTTGCGGCACATATGCCTCGGGCTGATAGTAGTCGTAGTACGAGACGAAGTAGACCACGGCGTTGTTGGGAAAGAATTCTTTGAGCTCGCTCGCAAGCTGGGCGGCGAGGGTTTTGTTGGGGGCCATGACCAGCGTTGGCTTACCGAGAGCTTCAATGGTCTTGGCCATGGTAAAGGTCTTGCCCGAGCCGGTCACGCCAAGCAAAACCTGATAGCGGTCTCCGTCCCTCACACCCTGCACAAGCGACTCAATGGCCTTAGGCTGTGAACCTGCAGGCTCATAGGGAGACACGACCTCAAACGGTACCTCAGAGCCCTCAACGCCAAAACGTTTGAGCTCTCCGCCAACACGCTCAACTTCAAAATCCGCCATGGATACTCCTAACTCATACATCTGCAGTATACGCAGGCGGCAGGCATAGTCCTATACGAACCGGTCGGGATAGAGGGTCTTATAGCGAACCCAGGCATTATTGACACGAATCAAATAGGCTTGCGTCTCGGGAAAGGCAATCGCGTTATGGAGCGATGTGTTTTGCTGCGCCCACCCATCGACATTGCCCATTCCGGCATTGTAAGCAGCAATAGCGCTATCCGTCGACCCATTGAAATACGTCAACAGGTATGAGAGGTACGCGCACCCAAATTCGATATTCGAAGCGGGGTCATTCAGGTCATCGGCTGAATACTCGTCCCCGTCGACAAGGCCCTTAGCGATCATATCCTGAGCGGTTTCGGGCATAAGTTGCATGAGACCTTGGGCGCCCTGATTTGATTCCGCCTCGGGATCCCAGTTTGATTCCGACTTGATGACGGCACACACCAGATACGGATCGAGATTATGCGAAATACTGGACTGCTTTACACACGCTTCATAGTCAATCGGATAGAACGGTTTAAAGAAAGCGGCGGGAGCACACGAGTAAACGAGCGAGATAAGGCCAAAGACGAAAACGACAACCAGCGGCACAAGGCGATACCACGTAAAGAAACGCGTCTTAGGCATCTGTCGTCTCCTTATCCATAGCATCCATAAGGCCATGGCGAGCAAGCCACGCGTCCAGTTGTTCAAAGAGCGAGCTGTCGCCCGCTGCGTTATCAATCACGGTCGTGGCGAGACTGCAAAGCGAAGACTCATCGGGTTGGCAAGCACAGCGAGCATCAAAATCGGATGGCTCCATACCACGGTGAATAGCGCGTTCGCGACGGACCGCTAAAGGAGCGATAACAACCATAATTTCATCCGCAAGGCCAAAGGCATCCTCAAAGCCAGTCGGAGCAGATACTTCGACCGCCGCAAAGGGATAGCCGGGGGACGAAACCGTACAGCAAGCAGGATCGAGAATCCTCAGCGAAAGCTGCTCAATGAGAGCGGGGTGAACAATACTATTGAGCCTTGCAACCGTATCGGGAGAAACAAAAGCTCGAGAAGCGAGAACGTTACGTCGAACACCGCCATCCTCGTCCAAAATATCCCAGCCAAACTCTTCAGCAAGAGCATTGACGATATCCGACCCCGGTACGTACAGCGATTTGGCAAGAACATCTAAATCGATAAGCAGGGCTCCGCGAGATTCCAGAAAGCGGCAGGCAGTCGATTTACCCGAAGCAATATTGCCCAAAACGAAAACGGTAAACATCAAGCCCTCCCTAACGTCAATGCGAGTAATTATCGCGCAAATACAAAGCGACGGTTCAAAAAACAGCCAAACAGTAAGAGAGTCAAAGGAAGAGTCCGTTCACAAGACACAGCTTGTATATAGCGCAAAAAAGGGGGAGGCCGCGAGGCCTCCCCCTTCCCAGTCCAAGCGCACGGCTCGGTGCCGTCCACCGGTCAGCGGCGCCCTGGCCTCCCACGGGCTGGCCCCGCAGTACTCTCGGCGCGATGGGGCTTAGCTTCCGGGTTCGGAA